>NZ_LSZI01000016.1:69441-350936 GCF_001647535.1 Acinetobacter sp. SFA
GAGCTGTACAGCTCCTCTTTCAGCCAGCTATGGTTGAACTTGTCGGTATACGCGGTCAATTCTTTCACAAAGAAATCTTCGCCTTCTACAACACGTGCAACTGCCAGATCACCACCTTTTTCTACACCGGCAGCAATCGCTTCAAATACCGCTTCACCGCAGAGCATGCCGGATTTCATTGCCGTATGAGAGCCCTTGATCTTGGCGAAGTTCAGGAAGCCGGCATCATCCCCAATTAACGAGCCACCGGGGAAGGTGAATTTTGGCAGTGAGTTAAAACCACCTTTGGTCACGGCACGGGCACCATAAGAAATACGCTTGCCGCCTTCCAGATACTGCTTGATCAGTGGATGGGTTTTCCAGCGCTGCATTTCCATGAACGGATACATATGCGGGTTTTCATAAGAAAGATCCACGATCATGCCCAGGGTCACCTGGTTGTTTTCAGCATGGTACAACCACCAGCCCCCTGAAGAACCGGTTTCATTCAATGGCCAGCCAGCACCGTGCATCACCAGACCCGGTTTATGTTTGGCCGGATCAATTTCCCAAAGCTCTTTAATGCCAATGCCGTAATGCTGCGGATCGGCATCCTTGTCCAGGTTGAATTTCTGGATCAGGCGTTTACCCAAATGACCACGGCAACCTTCTGCAAATAACGTGTATTTGGCATGCAGTTCATAACCCGGGGTAAAGTTATGCGTCGGTTCGCCATCTTTACCAATACCCATGTCACCGGTCTGGATGCCTTTTACCGTGCCATCTTCATGGTACAGAATTTCTGAGGCGGCAAAGCCCGGGAAGATTGACACTTCCAGTTCTTCAGCTTTCTGGCCTAACCAGCGCACCACGTTGCCGAGCGAGATGACATAGTTGCCATCATTATGCATGGTTTTTGGCACCATCCAGTGCGGTGCTTCCTGTGATTTTTCATCTGACAGCAGGAAGAAGGTTTTATCTTCAGTCACCGGGACATTCAGCGGGGCACCCTGTTCTTTCCAGTCCGGGAACAATTCGTTCATGGCACGCGGTTCAAGCACAGCACCGGAAAGAATATGCGCACCGACTTCGGAGCCTTTTTCTACGACACAAACGGACAGATCGTTTAAGTTGTTTTCAATTGCAAGTTGACGGATTTTGATCGCAGCAGAAAGACCCGCAGGGCCTGCGCCTACGATGACGACGTCAAACTCCATCGATTCACGTTCGATGTGTTCCATGTAGGACTCCTCATATTACTATTCGGTGGCAACCATAATCATATGATTGGGTGCTGCCATAAGTGTTCTTGGTTCCTAGACACAAAAGTACTGGTGTCTTTGATAATCTGGGCTAGTATAGTTTTAAACCCAGTTTTAGCCAATTGGCTGAAACATATTATTTTTCCGTCATTAAGGTCTTCTTTTATGGATAAGCCAGTAGCCAGCACAAATCCGACGAAAAAAGTAACTTCTTCCGATGATAAAAATTTAATGGATATCGCACAATACTTAAAAGATGCACAGGGCAGTCACAAAAGGTCAATACCCCCTTTGGAGCAATGGCAGCCAAAGTATTGTGGCACAATGGATCTCAAGGTTTTAGCCAATGGAGAATGGTGGCACGAAGGTCAATTGATCAAGCGTCAGCCCATGATTGACCTATTTGCAACGGTGCTCTGGAAAGAAAACGATAAATTCTATCTAAAAACACCGGTAGAAATGATTGAAATTGAAGTTGAAGATGAACCTTTATTTGTCAATCAGGTCGATCGGGTTGAGATCAATGGAGTGAACTATCTGCAACTGGGCACGACTACCCAAGACCTGATTATTGTCGATGCCGAACATCCGATCTTTATGCGTGAATACAAAGGTGAGTTGCGGCCTTATGTGCATGTGCGTTTCGGGATTAATGCCCTGATTCAGCGTGCGGCATTTTTACATCTGGTCGAGATGGGAGAGCTTGGGGAAAATCCGGCAGGTGAAACCGTTTTAAGTTTGAAAAGTGGCGATTTAGACTTGCATTTGAGCACCTGAGGTTTAAGCTTGTTCGCTAGAATTTTAGCAACAAGCCCCCTGCAACGTTATGAGCGCTATTCAACCAATTTCCAAGCTATTGGACCCGATGCCTAATGCCACGGCAGATGCCCCGATTGGTATTTTTGACTCAGGCGTAGGCGGCTTGTCGGTCGCCCTAGAAATTGCCCGGTATTTACCCAATGAGCGCTTTGTCTATTATGCAGATACTGCCCATGTTCCTTATGGGCCGAGAGAGGATCAGGAGATCCGCACCCTGACGGCTCAGGCGATTGAATGGCTGTATCGTCAGGGTTGTAAAGTTGCAGTGGTGGCTTGCAATACCGCTTCCGCTTTTAGTCTGGATTATTTACGCGAGCATTATGGTGAAAACTTTCCGATTATCGGTTTGGTGCCCGCACTTAAGCCGGCCGTCCTGAATACCCAGTCAAAAACGGTTGCAGTACTGGCTACACCTGCAACCTTCCGCGGCCAGCTGATTAAAGATGTGATTACCCGTTTTGCCGAACCTGCTCAAGTCAAAGTCCTGCCGGTCACCAGTCTGGAGCTGGTGCCTTTTGTGGAGGCCGGAGAGCAGATGAGTGAAGCCTGCTTGCAGACATTAAAAGAGATTTTACAACCTGTTATAGATCAAGGCGCTGACTATTTAGTGCTTGGATGTACACATTACCCCTTCCTAAAATCGTCAATTCAGTATATTTTTGGTCAAAAGCTGACATTAATTGACTCAGGATTCGCAGTTGCAAGACAAACAGCCCGAATTTTAATTAAAAATGGGTTATTATTTGAGCATAAGTCTGGCAAAAGTGTAACGATTGAACTGGTGGTGAGTGGGCAGAATGCTGAACAGCTCCGACCGATTTTGCAGCACCTGATTCCAGCCGATATAAAATGGCAGGTCAGTAACATGAGTGCAGTCTAAAGCTCATTTTTATAATTTAAAAAGAACTATATTTTTTAATTGGGGTGGCCATATTGCGTAAGGAAACATGTACTTATGCATGTTTACGCAAATGTACAGGAGAAGAGGATAGCCCATGCTGGATAAACGATACCAAGTGTTCATCTCAACCTCTGGGGCAGAAATGCAACCGGAGCGTATCATTTTGTCTCAAACACTGGTGGGAATGGGATTTTTCTCGTGGGGGCTGGAACAGCGTACACCGCTGAATACTGCATTTGCACGCCGCCAGATTGATGACTGTGATTATGTCGTGATTTTACTGGGTAGCCAATACGGGGAGCAGTCAGTTTCGGGCGTCGGCTATATGCATCTCGAATATATTTATGCAGTGACCAAGCAAAAGCCGATTATTATATTCATGCATGATGATCCGGCTTCACGTGAAAGTGCATTGCATGATGCCAAACCGGAATTAAAAGAAAAATTCAGGGAATTCCGTCAACTGCTACAGCAGGAAGTGGATCAGGTTTTTACTTACCGTAGCCTGCGCGATCTGGAAATGGCAGTGCGTTTTAACATGCCACAGATGCTGGAGCGATATCCGGTAACCGGCTGGGTACGCCCGCAAAATACCCAAGCCCTGCATGACGAGATTGACCAGCTTAAAGCGAAAGTCGCGCAACTGGAACGTGATGGCGGAACAGCTCAGCTCGATCCATTCTTAAGCTTGCCCAAAGTGGCGATGCATGAAGTTTTTTCTTTTGAATACCGGATGCATGCCTATCAGGATGGTAACTTCAAGGAAATTAAAGTCCAGAAAAAACTCACCTGGGCACAATTATTGGCATTGCTGGGCTCAACCTTTGTCAATCCCACGCCTGAAGAGTTTTTCTCAAAGCGCATGAATGAATATCTGAATGAAACCGGCCTGCCGGATGCGCGGGTGCAGATGCCGCGAGCACATGCTGTCGCGCGTGCCCAGATGAATATCCGTGCCTTGCATAGCTTGAAAATTCAAATGCGCCAGAATGACTGGATTGTGCCATCCGGTCGTGATGACCGCCAGCGCATGCTGTGGCAGATCACGCCAAAAGCGCAAAAGTTGCTGGACAGCAGCTTGCTGGATTTAGATCGCACTTTTCAATATAAGTCAGCGTATTAATCCATATAAAGAATAAATAAAAAGCTGTTAAAGTACAGGGGTTGATATCCTGACGGACGAACTGAATGTATTCTACTGCTAAAGCGAAAGTGACGATTATATTGGCAAACTTGGGCACACCAGATGAGCCTACGATTCCTGCGGTACGCCGTTTTCTCAAGCAGTTTTTATCCGACCAGCGTGTGATTGAAATTCCCAAACCGATTTGGCAAATCATTCTGCGTTTATTCATTTTGCCCTTCCGTCCAAAGCGGGTTTCACAGGCCTATGCACAAGTATGGGGACAGGATTCACCGATGCGTGAAATTCTGTTTGAGCAGGTCAGCGCAGTCAAGACACATCTCACCCAGCTGTATCCACAGTTTGAACTGAATGTGGTACCCGCCATGACCTATGGCAATCCCAGCATTCAGGATGTCTTGGCACAAGTCTCCGCGCAGCCACAGGAACACGTGATTCTATTTCCCCTGTTTCCCCAATATTCAGCCACGTCGACTGCACCTTTATACGATGCAGTGGCGAAATGGGTGGTTCAACAGCGCAATTTACCCGGTTTGACAGTGATCCGGGATTATTATCAACATCCTTTATTTATCCAGTCGCTGGCTCAAAGTGTACGGGACTATCAGGCAATTCATGGTCAGCCAGAAAAATTGTTAATGTCTTTCCACGGCATTCCACAGCCCTATGCCGATAAAGGTGATCCTTATGCCGACCGTTGCCGCATCACGGGTAAATTGGTGGCGGAAGCACTGGGTTTAAATGAAGATCAATATGCGATCAGCTTCCAGTCGAGGTTTGGTAAACAGGAATGGATCAAGCCCTATACCGATGTTTTACTTGAAGATTGGGCCAAGCAGGGGGTGAAATCAATTCAAGTGATGAGTCCTGCATTTTCTGCGGACTGTCTGGAAACGCTTGAAGAGCTGGCAATAGAGAATGCCGAGACCTTTAAAGCAATGGGTGGCGAAAGCTATAGTTACATTCCGGCATTAAATAGCCGTGAAGATCATTTGCGATTGCTCAATAGCCTGCTTCAGGCTAATCTGGATGCATTGACACAGACACTTGCCCATTAACTTGCCCGAGGTTTTTCACCCCATGTTACAAGTCAAAATTGTTCCAGTTACTGCCTTTCAGCAAAACTGTTCGATCGTTTGGGATGCGGACACTAAAGAAGCCATTTTGATTGATGCAGGAGGGGAACCTGAAAAACTGAAAGCTGAAGTGGAAGCGCTGGGTTTAAAGGTTAAAGCCTTATGGCTCACTCATGGCCATCTGGATCATGCCGGGGCGGTGGGTGCATTAAAAAAGGCCTGGAATGTACCGGTAATCGGACCGCATAAGGAAGATGCATTCTGGCTTGACATGATTCAGGAAGTTTCGGCACGTTATGGTTTTCCGATTCCGGAAAAAGTCGAAGTGACTCAGTGGTTGGAAGGTGGTGAAGTTCTCACACTCGGCAATGAAGAATTTGAAGTGCGTTTTGCCCCCGGCCATACGCCGGGTCATGTTATGTTCTATAACAAAAATTATGCCTTGTTATGGACAGGTGATGTATTGTTCAAAGGCTCGATTGGCCGGACTGATTTCCCGCGTGGCAACCATCAGCAGCTATTAGATTCTATTCAGCGTGAATGTTTTAGCCTGCCGGATGAAACTCGATTTATTTCAGGACATGGGCCGATCAGTACCATTGGTTTTGAAAAGCAGCATAATCCTTTTGTTGCAGGTAAAGCGGGTTAAAACTTTGAGCCCGGGATTGATGAGCCAGCTTTATCAGTCCCGTTGAAAGGGCCCGCTATGTAACTGTCTTAATTCCAGCACAATCAGAATGGCTACCAGAATCAGTAAAAAACCAATTGTAATGATCAGAAGATCGAAAAGATAAATCCCAAAACTCAAACTGGCCAGACTGCAGCCGATAAATAGAAAAAATAGGATTTTTAAGCACCAAAGCCCTCTCGCTTTCTCCGTTACATAATTTTTTAATATTTATAGTTATTACCTCTGTTCGCCCAGATAGTTCATTATTTAAATAGCAGTTATTAAAAATTATCTAGGAGGTATTATTATCTTGAGAGTATAGCTTTAAAATATTAGTTATTGTTTTTTATTGATAAACAATTAAATTTTTTACTTGCGGTAAAATGGGTACACTTGTACTTTTATCGGGCAAGGTGAAAACTAGGAGACCTAGTCTATTAACAGGAAAGGATGAGATTTCTCCAAAAATGAATCTGATTGAAGGCTAGGGAACAGCATGCAGTATGATTTAAAAGGGCCAGAAACTACTCATATTCTATTTATTTAAGGTTAATCAATGGACTGATTAACCTTGGGATGAATGATTTAAATATAAAGAGCATCTAGCATTTTATTCTTCGCTATTATCGGCTTGTGGTGCATCCTGGGTAGGCAAACTATATTCTTCATTGGCCCAAGCACCCAGATCAATCATCTTGCAACGTTCTGAGCAAAAAGGACGGAATTCATTATCTTCCCATGTGGTCAGCTTGCCACAGCGCGGACAGTTTAAAGTGGTGGGCATGACAATAACTCCAAAGAAAAATAAAGGTTCGATTAGGCAAATATAGCCGCACTTGTTAGACTTATGCGGTTTTTATTAGTTTGATCTGATTATGCCGATTCGTCAATTTCAAGCACAGCGTATGCATGCGCCCCGTGAGTTTCAAAGCATCAGTCCTGAACCGGTCTGCGTTGAAGTGGGAGCGGGTAAAGGTAAACATGCCTTGTTATTCAGCAAGAACAATCCCGACACTCAACTGATTGCAATTGAACGTACCCGTGAAAAATTTCTGGCGATGCAAAAACAGCATGCTGTTGAGGGTCAAACTAATTTACAAACCGTTCATGCCGATGCTTTACCGTGGATCGTGCATGCACTGTATCCGCAGCAGGTAGAACAATTCTTTATTTTATATCCAAATCCTGAACCGCATAATCCGGCACAGCGCTGGGTCAATATGCCATTTTTTGAGTTTCTGCTTTCCCGCCTGAAAACCGGGGGAACGATTACTTTGGCCAGTAATATTCCTGCCTATATCGAAGAAGCAGAAATACAGGTGCGAGAGCTCTGGAAGCTGCCTTTTGTCAAAGAAGTGATTGCTGCAGATTCGGCGCGTACCCATTTTGAAATCAAATATCTGGAACGTGGCGAATTATGCCAGCAACTGATCATCAGCAAGCCGGAAAGCTATGTAACGCGCTTTGATGATTTCCAGCCTTTACAAGGGCAGAATGCCACCGTAGCGGAATAAGCAGATGAGCAAACGCATTGCTATTGTGGGCGCAGGCCCTGCGGGGTTAATGGCGGCAGAAGTGCTCAGTCAGTTTGGTTATGAGCTGCATGTCTATGAGCAAAAACCGTCTGCTGCACGAAAATTCCTGATGGCAGGCAAGACCGGCCTGAATATTTCCCATGCCGAGCCTGTGCCACAGTTTGTACAGCGTTATGATGAGGTGGAGTGGTTGTCTCCCTGGATCAAACGCTGGGATGCGTTCTGGATTCAAGACTGGATGAAACAGCTCGGTATAGAACCTTATATCGGTTCGTCTGGCCGGGTATTCCCGACTGAAATGAAAGCCGCACCCTTGCTGCGTGCCTGGCTCAAGCGTTTGGCCCGTGATGGCGTTCAGTTTCATTACCGGCATAAAGTCAGCCAGTTGCAGCAGCAACAGCTGGAGCTACATGATCTGAAAAATAATGAACGCCGCACTGAAGATTTTGATGCCATTATTCTGGCTTGTGGTGCAGTGTCCTGGTCAGCGTTGGGGAGTGATGGTGCATGGCAAGCTTGGTTAAAGCCGGATGAAATTGAACCTTTCCAGGCCAGTAATGCCGGAGTGGAATATCCTTGGTCTCGGTTTATGCAGCCAGTCTTTGGTCAACCGCTGAAACGTGTTGCAGCATGGGTCGGGCAAGGTGAAAAGGCCGTTGGTGATATCGTAATTAGCCATTACGGTCTGGAAAGTGGCCTGATTTATAAGCAGGGTCGGAGCTTACGTGAGCAGCTGAAACAGGGCCGAAACATGCAGCTTAGCCTGGATATTTTTCCTGACCAAAATGTTGAACAATTGACGAAAAAACTACAGCCAAGCAAGAAGCAGTCTTTAACTAATGTCTGGCGTAAAGCCGGATTGGATGGTGCCAAGGCGGCTTTAGTACGGGAATTGGTAGCCAAGGCATTATGGCAAGATGCTGCTGTATTAGCCAAGCAGATGAAGCATTTGACCATTCCACTCACCGGCTTTCGTCCGATTGAAGAGGCGATCAGCTGTGCCGGTGGCGTCAGGCGTGAAGTGTTGTCAGAACAGCTGCAACTTAAATCCAACCCGTATGTTTTTCTTTGCGGGGAAATGCTGGACTGGGATGCACCAACAGGCGGCTATCTGCTGACCGCCTGTTTTGCTACAGGTCGCGCGGCAGGTGAAGGTGTACATCAGTTTCTCACAGCACATTAACTTATTTTATGGTCAGGATGGACAGGCATTTATACTGCAATACAGCATCAATAGATCTGGCCTTGTTGATCCATGCTGTTTTAAAGCTGCGATTTCAGCTTAGATTATTTTTGTATTTTATCTAAGCTGTGTGCCATTCTCGCATCCTGGACTATTCCTTCACTTGCCGGGAAGCTGGTTCTTTCTTGGCAAGGTCGGGGTATTGCAAACGCCAGTGTTCCAGCTGCTCTTGGGCATGCAGGTATTTCCCCAGTCCTTTGACGTTCTCACTGGCTTCATTTACAGTCGCTGCCTGAGACGGCGGACTATTGAGCAACTGTTCCTGATGTTCCCAGTATTGGTACATCAGCCCTTGAATATAACGGCCCTGTTCGGTTTTCAGCTCTAAGGCTTTTAGCATGTTCAGGGCAGACTGGACATGATCCCGCTGACGTTGCTGGACAAATTCTGCTGTCATATTTTCATCGTCGCGCATGCTGTTTAACTCTTTTTCCAGATCACTGCTCATTTCCTGAAAACGCTGTTCATAATCCATCAATGCGGCAATATCGTGCGGATCATCGGCAGTTTTGGGAAATTCTTTGAGAGGTTCGGTTTTCAGTTCCTGCATGACCTGATCTGAAGCCATGTTATCTGTTGGAGTTTCAGCTGGAGTTTCGGTCGTTTTCTGGTCACATGCCATCAGAAGCACGGCTGCGGCGAACAGTAGCGTTCGTGTTATTCCTGGTATTTTTTGCATGATCGCCTCCTGTTTTTAAGTACTTTTCTTGAACACATAGATATGGGTGATATACGGAAAATCTATCATTTCTTCTGCGCGTTTGGCGGTATATTGCTGAATGATCTGTTCAAATTGTTGTTTTAACTGGGCCTGCTGCTGTACGGGCAGGGCTGCAATAAAGCTGGTCGAAAGCAACCGTTTGGATACTACCTGTTCCACACAGCCATGCTGTTGCTGAGCCATTGTGGTTTCTGCATAGGGCTGAAATAGTGTTTGCTGTGTAAAGACATGGCGCCAGGCGCCGCTATGATAGCGTGGCGTATCGCCTTCCAAGGGGGCTATACAATCGGCTAAGGCCTGAACCCAGTCGACCCGAGTATCGCGCTGATTCCAGATTAACACCAGATAACCCTGCGGTTTGAGTACCCGGGCGAGTTCTTGCAAGGTCGCAGCGTCGGCAAACCAGTGAAATGACTGTGCACAAAATATTGCATTCAGGCTATGATCGGGCAGGGGAAGCTGCTGGCTCGCTCCTTCAATCGCATGAATGTCCGGATGGGCCAGTTTTAATTGAGCCAGCATTTCCGGGACAGGATCAATCGCGTTAATATGGGTGCTCAGCGGGCGTAAATAGGGGATAAACTTGCCGGTGCCACAGCCTAAATCCAGAAGATGTGCATCTGCAGGCAAAGCCAGCGTTTCACTGAGCCACTGGCTGATTTCTGCCGGATAATCAGGACGCACTTGCTGATATAGCTCAGCCGACGCACTAAAACCCCGTTTTGCTGCCGGATGTAATGATTGTGTCATATTTTGCGCTTTTTAATCTTTTCGATCCCTATAAAATAGCATATTCACTTTTTTGACAGCGTTCATTGACTGAATTGTTGTGGAAGGGTTCGATTTACCAGTACGGGAAAGTTATGGACAAGCAGATTGTTTTTGAAGATGAACATATACGCGCGATTTTTATGCCGGGATCTTCTTCAGAACTGATTTTTTCATTTGGCGATTTGATTACCCGTGCCAAGGGCCTCAACATCAATGCAGAAAAGTCACTGTCAAAATTTGAATTTAATGTCATTGGCATTATGCCCAAGCATAAATCCTGGTTTCCACAAGGTTCCATGTGGAACATGCTACAGGCAATTGCTGAACTGATCGCGCCGTTTCAGCAGCGTATTGCATATGGCGGCTCTATGGGTGGCTATGCCGCGATCAAATATTCCCGTGCCTTGGGCGTGCAACGGGTGGTGGCGATGGTGCCACAATATTCGATTGATCCGGAAGATGTACACGATGCCCGCTACAACATGTTCTATCAGCCAGAGCTGAATGCCGGAATGCGGATTGATGCTGAAGACATTGATCCGGCCTGTGAATATATTATTGTCTATGATCCTTACTGTGCCGAAGATCGGGCGCATTATCTGAAATTAGCAGCGTTGATCCCGCATCATCATGTGTTGCATTTACCTTTTACCGGGCATGATGCCATCGCGGTTCTGGCCAGTTCCGAGTTGCTGTATGACTTTTTGCTACATGAATATGAGCCCACTTATTTCTACCAGAAAATGCGCCGGGTCAAGAAAAACAGCAAGTTCTACTACCGCAAGGTGATCGAAAATGTCTTGCCACGGCACCGCATGGCCTTGGGGCAGATCCTGAAAAATAACGATCTGCAACTGGATAACCAGTTTTTTGATGCCACACAGAAACAGGTGATTTTGCGGGAACTTTTGCGTAATAAACAGGTCGATCAGCATGACCTGCTCAAGCTCGGCATTCATGTGAATTTGCCGCAGGAAAATCGCCAGTTGCTGTTGGACCAGTATGGACATGGTCTGGTATTTAATGTCATCAGTCATAAAATTGAAAGTTATGCAGAAGGTGCAATTGCACTAAACCATAAATTTCTGATTCCGATTTATGCCAAAGGTAACGGTTTATTGAGTATTAACCTGAATGATGAACGTTATCTGGTGGTGATGAATGACCGGCATATCATGAAACTGATCAAGGAACAGGATGAACTCAGTGTGGGCATGCACCCGATTTTAATGAAGCGCTATAGCGATTTTTATATGTTTAGCTATAAGCAGCTGAATCTGAGTACCAATGAATATGGTGCTGCTGTTTTTATAGACGATAGTGACAAAAATACGCATTTTGTGACACACAGTGAGATAAATTAACTAAAAATTTATATAAAAAACAATTACTTGACATGTGGTGGGCTTGGCATAATATAGAGATAAGCGGTATAAATAATAAATCAATAATACCGTTCCCGATGGTTAAAACGAAGAAGGGGATCTCTATGATGCGAGCAACTTGGATGATGCAAGTATGTTTTATCTTCGGTTTGGTTCTGCCCAATCTGGCATATGCAGAAAGTGTGCATCCTGCGGTGATTATGGTCAGTGCATCCGTCATTTTTATGATTATTCTATCCGTGTATGTGGTGTATCGAATCCGCAAGTCATTACGCAACCATATGGATAAACCGCTGGATTAATTGTTCCAGGCTGGAAACAGGTTGAAAAGACTCAATGACTCGTTTTAAATCACCGGAATAGATTGTCAAACAGGATTGAGGGAACAGCCGTGAAAGCCGTTTATTTAGATTATGCTTCTTTAGACCAACAGGATTTGGACTTTCAGGAACTGCATGCAGCATTTGACCAACTTGTCTTGTATCCTGCCACCTCGGCCGAAGAGGTGCAGTTTCGTGTAGCCGATGTGGACGTCATCATAACCAATAAAGTCGTAATCGATGCAGCTACCATTCAACAATGCCCTGAGCTTAAACTCATTTTAATCTCTGCAACCGGTACCAATAATGTCGACCTTGCGGCGGCCAAAGCACGCGGGATCGTGGTGTGTAACTGTCAGGCCTATGGCACTTCGGCAGTCGCGCAGCATACCATCATGCTGATGCTGAATCTGGCAACTTCATTCCTGTCTTACCAACGTGCGTTACAACAAGGCGACTGGCAAAAAGCCAGCCAGTTCTGCTTGCTGGATGCGCCCATTGTCGAGCTGGCCGGAAAAACATTAGGTATCGTCGGTTATGGAGAACTGGGCCATGCAGTGGCAAAACTGGCCGAAGCTTTTGGTATGAAAGTTCTCATTGCCGCGCTGCCAAACCGTACCGCTGATGCCTCCCGTGTGCCATTTGCCGAACTGCTTGCTCAAGTTGATTTTCTCAGTCTGCATTGTCCACTTACCGACGATACCCGACATTTAATCAGTCATGCTGAACTGGAGGCGATGAAAAGCAGCGCATTTTTAATTAACTGTGCGCGTGGGGGTATTGTCGATGAAGCTGCTTTGGCTGAGGCATTGCGAGCAGGCAAGATTGCCGGTGCAGCGACGGATGTACTCACGGTAGAGCCACCGAAACAGGGCAATGTGTTACTTGATTCAACGATTCCCAACCTGATTGTGACGCCACATAATGCCTGGGGCAGTGTTGATGCACGACAAAGGATTGTGGATCAAATGGTCGAAAATGTAGCAGCATTTAAACAGGGTCAGCCGATTCGACAGGTCAATTGATAGATCGCGTCGATACAAGGTAATAGTTTTATTTTTAGAAAATAAAAAAGCCCGTGATGGGCTTTTTTTATAAATCGGTTACCGCATAACTGGTGGCTGAACCTGAACCAGATTGAGGCTGCATTTGTGGGGTGGTTGTTTGCTGTGGGGCAGCAGAGGACTCACTTAAAGGTTGCTGCACAATTGGTGCTGCTTGCTGTGAATTGCCACGCCAGACTTCTTTGGTCTGCTGGATTTTCTGACCAGTTTGCTGGGCTGCCTGAGTTGCGCCCTGATCTACTTTCTGAATCGTATCTGATGCAGTGGTCTTGGTATTGTTCCAGGCGCGATCTACACCCGGCTTGATTTTAGCAATGCCTTTTTCCGTTGCTTCACCGACTTTCTCGGCAGTATTCACTACGCCTTCCTGTGCTTTATAGGCAAATACATGCAGCAGGTTCGGATTTTCACCATAGGGTTTAACCGGTTTAGCAGGCTGAGTTGTGGTTTGTGCAAATGCCGGAGCTGAAAGCATTAAAGCAGTCGCTAAGATAATTGGGGTTTTGATATTCATTATGCATCGACCTCGTATTCGTCTGAGTGCGGTCTGAGTTTGTTTTTCAGTGTAACGGATAATGGGTCAAAAACAATGAATATCCTGTGAAGAGTGCAGGGCTTTCAGTTGGGGCTGTGCCAGAATATTGTAATTTTAAAGAAAATTCGGAAAGGATCTGGAGAAGGCTGGGGTCGTTTTTAACAGAATAAATCGCCCTATTTTTATATGAAAGTTATATTAAAAATAGGGCGGTCTTTTTAGTCACATTGTGTCAGGGCATCTTTGGCGAAATGTTCGCGTAAGCTGACAAAGTTCTTTTGTACGCCTGCATCGTGCAGGTCAAATTTTTGTGCAGTGCTAGTACCGTCGCGCTGGAAAGTGGCTGAGCCGGCATCCATCAGGGTCATACCTTTAAATGACCATTGTTCAATGACACGGTTATTGCCGATATCGCCGGTAAATTCAATCACGCATTTGTCCAGGAATTTGGTCAGTTTTGCCTTGTTATTGGTCGTGGCTGGAACAACTTCAAGGTTTTGGACTTCCTGTAAGACGCCAACCTGAAGCTGTGGGATTTTGGGTGCAGATGTACAAGCTGTAACTGCGATACTCGCAAGACCCGTCAAAATAAGAGCTTTAAATTTCATATGATTCTTTCTTGTTGAGTGTTGTTAGGTTGAGTATAGGAAATATAAAGTGAAATGCCTATAGCAACCTGTATAAGAATAGGATTCACTTGAAAGTAAAGAATTAATAAAAAGATTTGTAGGAAATTAAGTGGTAGATTAAGATAGAGATGCTCTTTAGCTTTAGGACTTAACAGTCTAGTCGGGTGTTTAGCCAGACTCTAATTTATTGACCACATTTGGAGAACAAAAGTTTAAATTGTTCGCTCATTTGCTATGCGCTCATTCGCAAACAATTGAAACTTTTGCTCTGAAGTAAAGAGTACTTAGCTCAGGGACTAATCTCCCTGAGCTTCTTAATTAGGGTAAGTTATGTCACGAATGGATATTGCGGGTCACTTAACCACACATTACTCAAAAACTCCTCAAGAGCTGTTTGTTTACCTGGTTGATGCTCCCAAAAAGTACAAGGTTTATGAAATACCAAAAAGAACTTCAGGTACAAGAACTATAGCCCAACCGACTCCAGAATTAAAAAAATATCAAAGTTTTGTGGTGTCTATTCTTAAAGAATATTTGCCAATTCATAACTGTTGTATGGCATACACTGATGGAAGAAATATAAAACAAAATGCGCAAATCCATTCCAGAAATTCTTTTTTCTTGAAAATGGATTTGATGGACTTTTTTAACTCAATTATACCTAAGTTACTTTGGGAGGCATTTGAGCGTGAAGGAGTTCAACTTGATTGGCTAGATAAAGAGTTTTTAGAAAAAATTTTGTTTTGGAAGAGGAGTAAATATTCAAAAAAACTTATTTTGAGTATTGGTGCTCCAAGTTCACCTTTCATATCGAATTTTTTAATGTATTCATTTGATAAGGTTTTAGATGAGTATTGTGAGAATAACGGAATTACTTATACACGTTATGCAGATGACCTGACTTTTTCTACGAAAGAAAAGGATGTTTTATTTCTCATACCAGATGTTGTTCGTGAGACATTAGTCAAATTTTATGGTCAAAAAATAAAAATTAATCATTTTAAAACAGCCTTTTCATCTAAAAAGTATAATCGTCATGTAACAGGAATTACTATTACGAACAGTGATGAGATTTCTATAGGGAGAGCTAAAAAGCGTTATATTAAGCATTTAGTTCACAAGTTTGTTGAAGAGAGAATATCTCTTGATGATTTAAACTACTTAAGAGGTTATCTTGGGTTTATAAAATATGTTGAACCTAAATTTTTAATATCCCTCGAGAAAAAATATACTCAGAACGTAATTGAAAAAATTCGAATTGGAAATTGATATGAGTACACGTCATTTATTAAGTAATGCACAGAATGGAAATTTGGAAGCTGCAGTTCAAGTTTTTTTAAATTATCGAGATGGTGCTCAAAACTTTGAAAAAAGTGAAGAGCAGGCACAGATAGCTTTTGAAAACGTTATTAAAATTCTTGAAAAGAACTTTTATATAAATGAAATACATATATCAAATTTTAAAAAAATACATGAGTTGAAGTTAGATTTACATAAAAATCTGACGGTTTTTATAGGTAAGAATGGTACGGGGAAAACAAGCTTATTAAGAGCAATACAGAAAAATTTATCATGGTTCTCTGCCTTTATCTTAAAAGAAAATACCAATGGTGAGCGAATTGTAGATTCAGAAATCAATAACTTAGCTAAGGATAAAGGTGATTCAGCTTGTTTAAAATGCAGTTTTAAGATTGGTGCAGAAAATAGGATTGATGGACAATTAATACGTGAACCTAAAGGAACTACGACTGATCTAAAAACGGAGGTAACAGAATATCGTAAATTTGGAAAAAATATTCGTGAACTACTAGCTTTTCAGAATATGAATTTACCATTGTTAGTGTTCTACGATATAGAGCGTTTTAAACGTAATGATTTTAAAAAATTGTCTAATCAAGAAAATTTATTTTTTCAGTTAGATGGTTATGAAAAATCATCTAACTCAAGAGTCAGTTTTGAAATTTTTATTGAATGGCTAATCAAAATATTAAAAATATCAAATAAAAACTTCGATTTAGTAGAGCGAGATAGGATTTCTTCGCAAATAGATATTCTATTGAACGCTGGTGCAAACAAGGAAGATAGTCCCTTAAATGGATTGTATAAAGATCTTTTATCTTCGTTGAATTCATTTCCTAATGATGCAGTTAAATCCAAATCAAAAAAAATCGTTGAGGATTTAGAAGATTTATTTAGAAGCATTTATCCAAAATTGTTAAACATCGAGCTTATTAATGATGATGATGGTGAAGACAAGATTGCTATCAATTTAGGTAATGAAATCATTTATTTTCATCAATTCTCTGATGGTCAAAGAGTATTATTTGGTTTAATTGGGGATATTGCGAGACGATTAATCTTACTTAATCCTAATATGGATTCACCTTTTGATGGTACAGGAATCATTTTAATTGATGAAATAGAGTTGCATTTGCATCCTAAATGGCAACAAAAGATTATTTTGCTTTTACAAAAAAAATTTAAGAACATTCAATTTGTCATTACAACACATAGCCCACATGTTTTATCAACAGTAGATAAGAGTTCTATTTATATTATTAGTACAAACCAAAAAATTGAACACCCAATTTTCCAAACTAAAGGTGTTACGAGCTCTGATATCCTTGAGCGTATTATGGGAACTTATTCTGAACCAGAAATTTATGAAACTAAAAAAATAAAAGAATATTTAAGTTTAATTAAAAATAATAGTTACAAAACTGAAAATGGTGAGGAAATTTATTCTGAGTTAATCAACCACTTTGGTGTGGATCATCCAATTATTGATGATATTAAAACTCAAATAAAAATTAGTGAGCTAAGAAGTAAGTTTAGAAAAGGTGATTAAGTTGAAAAAATTAGAAAGATCTCCTGAACCAAATTGCTTTAGACGCTTAAGAAAAAGTAGTCCAAATATTTGGTGTATTACTCCTGAAGATAAAGCTGATATTTGGAGTAAGTTAAATGTAATGCAGAATGATTTTTGCGCATATTGTGAAAGTAAATTTGTAGACTTGGCTTGTCATATTGAACATTTAATTCCACAGCATATTTTAAAGGATATCCGAAATAGAAGCATCTATGAATGGGATAATATTTACGGATCTTGTGATAACGTAGAACATTGTGGTAGATATAAAGATCATAAAATCACTGATTATGATTTCAATAATCTAATTAGAGCTGATACTGAAAATGCATCGGATTATCTTGATTTTTTACCAGATGGTCATGTCATTCCTAAAGATAATCTTGAAGATGCATCCTTGATTAAGGCTATTGAAACAATAAGAGTACTTAACCTAGATTGTCCTCGCTTAGTAAATTTACGTTACCAAAAAATCGGTGCATCTCAAATGCTATTTTTGAAATTAGAGGAATTGAGAGAGTGTATTGATTTTCAAAATCAGGATGAGATAGATTTATTTAATCAAGAATTTATTCAATTTGAGCAGAATATTACTGATAATGAATATTCTGTTTCTGTTAGGCAGAATACAATTGGATAAAACCCGCTCTAAAGCGGGTTTTTTTATTGGTCACAACTTAGTGCTGTAACACCGAAATATCAGCAACTTTCGTAAACAAGTCACGAAGCTGAGCAAGCATACGTAAACGGTTTGCTTTCAGGTCAGCATCATCAGCCATCACCATTACGCCGTCAAAGAATGCATCCACTGGCGCACGAAGAGCAGCAAGTGCAGACAACGCAGCAGTGTAGTCTTTAGCAGCAAATAACGGCTCAACCACAGGCGTGATTTTCGCAAGTTCAGCGAACAATGCTTTCTCAGCATCTTCAACCAGATTCGCTTCAACCACAGCACCTTCAGGTGTTGCTTCTTTTGCAAGAATATTCGCAACACGCTTGTTGGCAGCAGCAAGCGCAGCCGCTTCAGGCAAGGCACGGAAGTGGTTGACTGCATTTACACGCTTGTCAAAATCAAGCGGAGATTTTGGTGAAAGCGCTTGAACAGCTTGAATCACATCAACCGCAACGCCTTGGTCTTCGTATTTCGCACGGTAACGACCTTCAAGGAATGCAACCGCATCTGCCAAAGTCTTGTCGTGATCTTTCAATACATCGCCATAAGCAGCCAAAGCCAGCTTGATCAGATCTTCGATTGACACATCAAGTTCGTTTTCAGTCACAAGACGCAAAATACCAATCGCAGAACGACGTAGTGCAAACGGGTCTTTAGAACCTGTTGGCGCTTGACCAATACCGAAAATACCAGTCAATGTGTCTAAGCGGTCGGCAAGAGCAATAGTTGTACCTGTTTTGGTTTTCGGTAAAACGTCACCCGCGAATTTAGGCAGGTATTGCTCACCTAGAGATTCAGCCACTTCATCATTTTCACCTTCAAGACGCGCATAGTAAGTGCCCGCGATCCCTTGAAGTTCTGGGAATTCACCCACAAGCTCAGAAGTTAAATCGCATTTTGCAAGAAGGGCAGCTTTTTCAGCATCTTGAGGATTTGCACCTGTAATTGGCGCAAGTGCAACAGCCAATTTCGCAATACGTGTCGATTTGTCCCAAAGCGTACCGAGTTCTGCCTGGAATACCATGTTTGCCAGTTTCTCTTTACGCGATGCAAGCGGTTGCTTTTGATCTTGCAAGAAGAAGAATTCAGCATCAGACAAACGTGGACGAACCACTTTCTCATTACCTTCAATGATTTGTGTCGGGTCTTTCGACTCGATGTTCGATACAGTAATGAAGTACGGTTGCAGTTTGTTCTCAGTATTTACCAAACAGAAGTACTTCTGGTTGTCCTGCATGGTGGTAATCAAGGCTTCTTGAGGAACTGCAAGGAAGCGTTCTTCGAAGCTTGCACGAAGTGCAACAGGCCATTCAACCAGTGCCGTCACTTCGTCACGAAGATCAGCAGGCACAATCGCAATTGCATTCACTTCATCAGCAAGTGCTTTGACTTGCTGGTCAATGATCGCTTGACGTTCTTCAAAAGAAGCCACAACGTGCGCTGCTTTAAGCTTGCTTAAGTATTCATCAGCATGCGTTAAAGTGATCGCTTCAGGTGCATGGAAACGGTGACCATAAGTCACATTACCTGCTTTGTGATCCTGAATGGTTGCATCAATCACATCGTTATCTTTTAACAACACCACCCATTTCACAGGACGTACGAATTCGGTACGGCTTGCCGCAGAACGCATACGTTTTGCAATTGGCAGGTTGTCTAAAGCTGCTTGTAAAATTTGTGGCAGTAAAACGTCAAGGCTTTGACCTTTTACGTCTTTTAAGTAGCACACTTTTTCAACTTTACCGGCCTGGAAAGTAGAAACCTGATCTACAGTAATGCCTTGCCCACGCATAAAACCTTCCAAAGCTTTGGTTGGTTTGCCTTCAACATCAAACGCTGCCTGTTTGGCAGGGCCGTCAAAACGTTTTTGTGTGTCTGCCTGTGCGCCGTCCACATTGACGATTTTAAGTGCCAAACGACGTGGTGCTGCATAGGCTTCGATTGCATCAAAAGCCAGACCAGCATCTTTTAAGCCTTTTTCAGTTTCAGCTTTTAAAGCATCACGTAATTTTTTCAGGCTTTTTGGTGGAAGTTCTTCACAACCCAATTCGAACAAAACGGTATGTTTAGACATTATTTGCTCTCCTTAGATTCAACTTTTGCTTCCGCTTCAACTTGCGCTTTCAATTGTGCCAACACTTCATCACGTAATGCAGGTTCTGCCATCGGGAAACCGAGTTTCGCACGTGCAGCCACGTAGCTTTGTGCAATTGAACGGGCCAATGTACGTACACGTAAAATATAACGCTGACGTTCAGTCACAGAGATCGCGCCACGCGCATCCAGTAAGTTAAAGCAATGTGACGCTTTAATCACTTGCTCATAAGCTGGTAATGGCAGTTCCGCTTCGATTAAACGCGTTGCTTCAGCTTCGTAGAAATCGAACAATTCGAACATCTTGTCGACAGGCGCATATTCGAAGTTATAAGTCGATTGTTCTACTTCATTTTGATGGAACACATCACCGTAAGTTACAGTACCGAACTGGCCTTTGGTCCAAACCAGATCATAAACCGAGTCTACACCTTGCAGGTACATGGCAAGACGTTCAAGACCGTAGGTAATTTCGCCTGTAACCGGGTAGCACTCAACACCACCGACTTGCTGGAAATACGTGAACTGAGTCACTTCCATACCGTTCAGCCAAACTTCCCAGCCTAAGCCCCAGGCACCCAGTGTCGGAGATTCCCAGTTGTCTTCTACGAAACGGATATCATGTACCAGCGGGTCAATACCAATCGCTTTTAATGAATCAAGATAAAGCTGCTGGATGTTGTCCGGGTTTGGCTTAAGCACCACCTGGAACTGGTAGTAATGTTGTAGACGATTCGGGTTTTCACCATAACGACCGTCTTTTGGGCGACGTGACGGCTGAACATAAGCGGCATTCCAGGTTTCAGGACCTAAGGCACGTAAGAAAGTTGCGGTGTGGAATGTCCCTGCACCCATTTCCATGTCGTAAGGTTGTAAAACGACGCAGCCTTGCTCCGCCCAGTAGTTTTGTAAGGCAAGAATTAAGCCTTGGAAGGTATCAATATGCGATATGGCGCGACTCATGGTCATCCACTTAAAATTAGAGAAAAATTGTGCTCAATTATAAGGACTTTGCAGGGGAGTGGCAAAGGGTTAATGTGTCTATCCTTTTTTGAAAAAATAAAAGAGACGGGAATGATAGGACTTGCTGAAAGGCGTACTGCGATTTTAACTTTGCCAATAAATGCCGGCCGAACTGAAAACCAGGAATAAATCAGATGGATGACCTGCTGTAAACTCGAGAGTTATAAAGTTCAACGGAGCTTATACGATTGTTGTTCTAAAATTAGTTTAATATTCACGCAATATAATAATGTTTAAAAATAAGGGACTTCATGACCACTTACCAAATTCAATGCCATTTAAAATACAAGGTCGTACAACCGACAGAATTTATTTTTATGCTTCAGGCAGCACATCATCCTGATCAAAAGATTCTTGAAGAGCAACTGCACTTTAATCTGCCGGTGGTCTGGCATGAATTTCAGGATGCACAGCATCAAAACCGTCATATTCGTTTGCAGGTCGAACCCTGTGAGGTTTTTGAGGTGAATTATATTGCGAACGTGGCTCGTCAATCGGGCATTTCTTTTGAACGGCAGCAAGGTCTGAAAGAAGTGTCGATTCCTGATCTACCTGATGAAGTATTGCCTTATTTGCTGGCCAGCCGTTATTGCAATTCGGATTTATTGCTGGAAATGGCAAAACGTTCATTTGGCTGGATGACACCCGGCTATACGCGGGTCAAAGCGATTGAGCAGTGGATCTATAACAATATTTTTTATGCTTCTGGCAGTTCTGACCAGTTTACCACTGCTACAGATGTCCTGGTACATCGTGCAGGCGTATGCCGTGACTTCGCCCATTTAGGCATTGCGTTGTGCCGTGCCTTGGGAATTCCGGCACGTATGGTGGTTGGCTATGTAGAAATTGAAAAGTTTTTACCCGATTTTCATGCCATTTTTGAAGCGTATTTGGACGGAGGGTGGGTGCAGTTTGATCCGACCCGTCTGGCTCCGGTCGAAAATCTCATTCGGATTGGCACTGGCGTCGATGCCGGTGATGTCGCATTTTCAACCTATTATGGTCAGGTCGAGCTGCTAAAAATCCAGCCACTGATTCAACCTGAAATCAGCCATTAAGCTGCTTTAAAAAGATTTGAACAGCTATTTAAGCAGAAGGTTAGCAAGGATTTTTCCATGCAAATGACTACCGGTGATGAAGTGATCATTCTATAAAAAGCCGAATGAATGTTTTAACCTGAGTGAAATATTTTTTTAAAAAACATGTATTCGCGAATGGTGAAAAGATGTAAAACAGCGATGCCTTTCATCTGGCTTGGTTCTATAATGCGCAAAATCTGCAAACCATAAGATCAGGCGCACTGTGTTTCATTCCCATCTCGACTGGCTCAATACCCTAAAACCAAATTTCAAAGTCCTTCCGCTCAAAGACCGCCTGCTCTGCGGAATAGGGGCATTGCTAGGTCTGGTGGTTTCCTCCCTGCTGAGTTTATGGATTCTGGGGGATTTTGAAGCTTGGTACATTGCCCCGATGGGTGCCTCTTCGGTATTGCTGTTTGCGGTACCGGCCAGTCCTCTGGCACAGCCCTGGAACATTCTGGTCGGCAATACCATTGCTGCCGTCATTGGGGTGAGCTGTGCCTTGCTCATTGCCAATCCGACCGAAGCCTTTAGTCTGGCTGTCGCTGCCGCAATTGTCCTGATGATGACCACGGATTCCCTGCATCCACCGAGTGGCGCCGTGGCCATTACCGCAGTGCTGGGTGGTCATCCGGTGCATGAACTGGGTTATGCCTTTGTATTTTATCCGGTGCTACTTAATTCAATTTTGCTCATGGGGATTGCCATTGTCTTTAACCGGATGATTGGCAAGAACTATCCGCAGCAGGCCCAGTTAAATAGCCGTTCCAAGGACCCGACGCCGACCCAGAAAGTGACGATTCAACCGCAGGATATTCAGGAAGTGCTGGACCAGCATACCGAGCTGCTGGACATCAGTGAATATGACCTGCAAAAAATCATTCTGGAGGCACAAAACCGTGCCAATGCGCGTGCGGTGCATGAATTTAGCTGCCAGGATATTATGACGAAGGATGTGGCAACCCTGCATGAAAATGATGATATCCAGCATGCACTGGACAAGTTCAAGCAGATGAACCTGATGAGCCTGCCCGTCGTTAATGCAGATGAACAACTGGTCGGTACGCTGGCAATGTATCAGGTGGTGGAATGGTTCAAGCGTGCTGTCGATGTACGCAGTAGCTGGGAGCATCAGGTTAAACATATCATGACCCGCAAAGTGATCACGGTACAGCCCTTACAGCCCATTCAGGATCTAGTGCCATACTTTGTCGAGCGTTCCTTCAACTATATTCCGGTGGTAAGCAAGCAGCAATTGGTGGGAATTATCAGCCGGGCAGACATGATTGCTGCCCTCAACCAGGAGCTGAATCATTTTAAAATGAAAGCTTAAAACCAGATTGAAATGGAATATAAGCGACCATACCTGATCAGGTCTGGTCGACTTGCCAGCTGAGTAAACTGTAAAACAGTATCATTGGTAGAGAGAAATTCAGTAAAAACAAAAAATGGGTACTAAAAGCTTCGCTTGGAGGATGCGAGATGTAGGCCAGAATCAGGGTTTCCAATGCTGCTCATTAAAATCGTGAGGATATTAAACAGCTGATAACGGCGTAGCAGCAGGTGAGTCACTCATAGATAAAGACCATCGTCCAATATGTCAGGTAGATGAAAAAACTGAGGAAAAGTGCCGAAAATAGACTCTTGAAAATGGAGAAAACCCCCATAACTGACCTCATGAAATAGCGCATAAGAAAATAAAATGAGGCTCATGATCAAAGGTGCAAGCACGAGATTGGGTGTCATTTTCCAGAGAGAGTTTCGGATCGGTTGAGAGATTAAGTGAAATATCCTGTCCAATATCTGTTTGCCACTTTTTGATATTTCATCTAGGAGCTTTATCTTTAGCATTGTTAAAAGCATATTATTTTTGATGAGAGAAAGATTCAACATATAGGCGAATAATACGACAAAGCACACCGGAGTGTGCTTTGTAAAGGGTGTGATGCTTAAGAGCTGTAATGATTAAATAAAGAACCAGTAAATAAACAGTGAAATAATAAAGATACACATAATATTCAGCACAAAACCAACTTTCATCATTTCGCTTTGCTGGATATAACCGGTTCCAAAAACAATCGCATTTGGCGGGGTCGCTACCGGCAGCATAAAGGCACATGAGGCACCAATGCCAATGACAATCACCAGAATTTCTTTGGGCATTCCCATCTGATCCGCAATTGCGGCAAATACTGGTACCAGCAGGGCAGCTGAAGCGGTATTACTGGTAAATTCAGTCAGGAAGATAATAAATGTAGCAACTACAAAAATAATTATCAGCGGGGAGGCGTCACCAAAGGCATTGGCCAGAGTTTGACCCAGTACCAGCGAACTGCCTGAATCCTTCAGAATGGCACTCAAGGTCAGACCACCACCGAACAGGTACAAGACCCCCCAGTCGGTATTTTCTGCAATCTGTTTCCAGCTTGCGGTACCCAGAATCACCACCATACAGGCAGCCAAAATTGCTATCCAGGTATCCGGCTGGGAAATACCAAAAATTTCAGTGAATTTTTTACTGAAAATCCAGGCAATTGCAGTACAAAGAAAGAGGATCATGGTGGCTATACGGGTGCCGGTCCAGGGAATATCTTCGGTCACAAATTGTACTTTGTAATTCAGTTTTGGACGTAGTACCAGATATAAACTGACCAGCATGGCGGGAAGAATAATGAACATCATCGGCAAGCCGATTTTCATCCAGTCGGCAAAATCATAGCCAAGTGCCTTGGCGGCAATGGCATTCGGAGGTGAACCGACCATGGTGCCCAGTCCGCCAATACTGGCCGAATAGGCAATGCCGAGCAGGATAAAGACAAAAGTTTTACGATCCTTGCTGACATCCAGATGTGAAAGCAAGCCTAGGGCCAAAGGCAGCATCATGGCAGCAGTCGCCGTATTGGAAATCCACATGGACAGCAGCGCCGTCACCACAAAAATCGCCAGTACAGAAATGCCCAGATGCCCTCTGGACAGGGAGATGATCCACATGGCAATTTTCCGGTCCAGTTTCTGGATATGCAACGCTGTGGCCAAAGCAAAACCACCAAAAAACAGGAAAATGACAGGATCGGCAAAAGTAGCCAAAGCGGCTTGCGTGGTAATCGGAACCAGTTCTTCACCAGAGGCCATTGGCATGGCCAGCAATACTGCCATCACGGGGATGAGTAAAGCTGTAATCGTGATATGAATGGCTTCAGTCAACCATAAGATACCGATAAAGGCTAAAAGTGCCAGTCCTTTATTGGCATTCTGGTCATAGGGCAGGTAAAGATATAAGCCATAGGCCACAATGGCTGCGACAAGAATAAGAATCCAGCCTTTAAGCAGCCCTTTAGGCATGGCATTGGTCGGGGTAGCTAGGTTGGTCTGAGTCATATGCTCTCCTTGCAAGGTTTTTATTTACATCATTTTTTATATTAACTTTGAATTTGTAATTTTGTTTTGCTTAAAAAGCATCCTATTTAAAGATACTATAACCAGATTGTTGCAATAATCCAGTACTTTGCCATAGGGCATACAGGCCCAAGCCAAAAAGTAAAGCCAGGACAATCCATTTGAAGTGCTGCTGAGACAAACGATGGCGTATTTTGCCTCCGATCCAGACACCAGCAAGGGCGAATAGGCTGATCCCGATCAGAATATGCTGTTGATGGGTTTCCAGTGTGATCAGAATTGGAAACAGTAAAACCAGCTGGATCAGTTTACCGGCAATGAAATTGAGATTGCTGATAATGACAATATCTGTTTTAGACAGCTGGCAACTCATCAGATACATCATCAGAAAAGGTGCCATGGCATTGGTCGCACCTCCAATGATGCCGGCCAGAAAACCAAAACAGAGCATGCTGGAAATATGTGGGCTGACTTGCAATGGCCGTGCCCGTAACTGGTCCAAAACATAAAATACAATCACCAGACCCAATAACAGTTTTAAATAAGCCTCATTTAGCCAAAGTAACAGCTTGACCCCGAGTACACTGCCGATCAGGCTACTGAGTATCAGTGGCCAATAGCGTTTTATATAATAGCCAATGCTATTCAACATGCTATGCGCAGGATCGGCATTCAGCATGATCAGGTTCAGTAGCAGACAGGGCAGAATGACAAGAGTAACCGCGATACTAAGCGGATATGCACTGGACAGAACAGCCGTACTCATCATGGGAAAGCCAAAGCCGCTTAAACCGTGCAGCAGGGCTGCTACAGCACAGAGCCAGAGCATCATCCATTCTGCCTGAGTCATGTGACATCCATTTCAAAAATTAGAATATTGAACTTATCGTGAATTCAACTGAGAAAGAAAGTGAAAAGCTGTAATACAGCAGAGAAATAACAAAAATATAGGCAAAAAAAAGCCACGATAACTTGGGGAAATTACCGTGGCATCAAAATTTCATCCCATTTAACCGGGGTGAAAGGAGGAAGCTCTTCGATGAAACCTGTCAGGAACGCTAGTTAACCCTTCCTATACACCTTAATAATCGCGCTTATCCTGATTAACGGTACGTACAGGATTTTTATAGCCCTGGGATTGATAAGCGCTATCATGTGCAATACTGTACGGTTGTTTTGGCATGATTAACCAAAGTACCAGATAAACCAGAATACCCGGAAAAGCGGCACTCATCACTGAAACCAGCACAAAGATAAGACGTAATAAATTTGCGTTCCAACCAAAACGTTCAGCAATACCGCCCATCACACCTGCAATCATGTTTGAGCGGTTAGAGCGATATAAACCAACATTGGCCATTAAAATCTCCTGATAAAATACGTTTGAATCCACAAAATAGATCCATATTATTAAAAGAAATGGCGTTAGATCGAACTTTTTAAAGTGCTGATTACAAATAAAATCGTTAAGTAATGTTAAGAAAGATTAAAACCCGGTCTAAGAGTCACTAACATATAGAAAATTCTATTGAACTCTTATGTAAAGTTCATCAGCTTTGCTGTGTGTTTTTTACTCGCCATGTTTTAGGTCTGGGTCGGTTAAAAAAATGAAAGTAGATATATCACGTTTTACATCAAGCAATTTTCTTAAATGTAGCCTGATACTGGGGAGCGTGGTGATTTTGCAGGCCTGTGACCAGCATCAAGTCAAGCCTGAACAGGAAGATCAGCAAGAGGCTGTAGAAGAAGAAGGGGTCAAGGTTTCTGCTGCCAATACGACCGCAGGTGTAGTCGCAGTCAGTGCCAAATCCTTAACTCAGGCTGTAGGGCTGGCTGCTGTTCCAGTTGAGGCGGATCTAAATCCGACCACTGTTCCCGATTATGCCAAAACATTTATTGGTCGCTATCATACCGAAATTGACTGTGATGGGCGTTTCGCACCTTGTACAGAAGGTAAGGCAGAATATATTTTGGCTTTACTGCCGGATGGTACGGTACACCGTAGTATTTTTCAGTATGGTAAAGTTTTTATTGATAATACGAGAAGCAGCACAGCTCATAATACCACCTATCGTAAGGATCGCTGGTCGATCAACCCGGAACGTACTGAATTGGTCATAAACCGTAAAGAAGGGGCGAGTTTTTATTATACGATTAAGGATTCGAACCATCTGGTTATGAATCTGGAAAAAATTTACAGTGAGAAGGAAAAAACCAACCGCGAATTATTTGAGCGAGGTTATCCGGCACCTTCGAAAGCCTATGAACTGGTCAAAGATACTTCCTTTCATGTCGAACCATAATGTCAGATAAAGTTGGTCGATCCAGTCTAAGACGTTGTTCAAAGAAGATTTAAATTAATACAATAAATATGAGCTGTTGGACACGTGAGTTTAAAATCTGGATGCAGAAATACACGAGCAGAAATACACGAGCAGAAATCGTATTTAATAATTGAAATATAAAGAAGTAAATCTGAGAGGGCATTCTTGGAAAAGAATGGTGGGCCGTCCGCGACTCGAACGCGGGACCAATGGATTAAAAGTCCACTGCTCTACCAACTGAGCTAACGGCCCATTCTGGGTAATCAAAATGAATTTGATTATTGAGGTTTCTAAAACTTGATGTTTTAGAATGATGGTGGGCCGTCCGCGACTCGAACGCGGGACCAATGGATTAAAAGTCCACTGCTCTACCAACTGAGC
This sequence comes from Acinetobacter sp. SFA, assembly GCF_001647535.1. NCBI lineage: Bacteria > Pseudomonadati > Pseudomonadota > Gammaproteobacteria > Moraxellales > Moraxellaceae > Acinetobacter > Acinetobacter sp. SFA. Next base: position 97,335 of record NZ_LSZI01000016.1, read on the forward strand.
TAACGGCCCATCAAGGGATATCAAAGAAATGGTGGGCCGTCCGCGACTCGAACGCGGGACCAATGGATTAAAAGTCCACTGCTCTACCAACTGAGCTAACGGCCCTGAACCAGTATTCAAACTAGGTTTGAATATGCAGTGCAAGTCAAGCTAAATAGCTCAAAGCACCACTTTGTTTGATGGAGCGTATTGTAGCAAGATCTCATTGCAGCGCAAGTAAAAAATAACAAAGTTGCCCATGTTTGATTATAAATACAACAATTATGCTTTATCTAAACAAAAAACAGGCAACTTCAGTACTTAGAAGCGATATTGATAGGCCTGGATATTGGAAAAAACCTCTGCTGTAAGCTCCGAATATGCAGTTGCACCTGGCAATAAAACCAGCAGGCGTTCATCGGTTTTACTTGGATCAAATGCTTGCTCTTTCAATTTATTTTTCTGGTATTTGAAGGTGCCTGTAGTTTCAACCTGCTGTTGTATACGCAGAAATACAGGTACTGCATAAGCCGGTAAGCATTTTTTAAAACAAGCAGCCATGGCGGCTAAATCTGCATCATTTAATTCTACATCGGGCTTCAGGGTAATCGCGGCCATGCCGGCACGACCATTGGTATTGGGGATTTCTACACCATAAACTACGGCTTCAACGATTTTGTCATACTCAGTCAGCATGTTTTCCACTTCAGTTGTAGAAACATTTTCACCTTTCCAGCGGAAAGTATCGCCTAAACGATCGACAAACTGGGCATGACGGAAGCCGATATTGCGTACCAGATCTCCGGTATTGAAATAAGCATCACCTTTAGTAAATACATCCTGCATGATGACTGACTTGTTTTTTTCAGGGTCGGTATAACCATCAAAAGGTGAACGACGGGTAATTTTACCAATCAGTAAACCAGTTTCGCCTTTTTTCACCCGCTTGCAGCGTCCTTTGGCATCCCGTACCGGCTCATGTTTATCTTTATCAAAAGCAATAATGGCATAAGGTGTCGGAGAGAAACCGACGGTATTGTCAAAATTGAAAATATTGCTAAAACCGACATTGCCTTCACTGGACGCATACAGTTCCAGTACTTCCTGAATGCCAAAACGGGATTTAAATTTGTCCCAGATATTCGGGCGCATCCCGTTACCAATCATCTTGGTCACGCGGTGGCCTTTCTCCAGTTCAGATGGGGGAGCGTCCATCAGATAGCGGCATAGCTCACCGACATAGCCAATCGCAGAGGCATCAAATTTTTTCACATCCTTCCAGAAAGAGGAGGTTGAAAATTTACGCCGAATGGCCAGGGTGCTGCTCCCTGCAATGACACCACACCAGCACACGACCATCCCTGTGGCGTGATAAAGTGGCAGAGTACAGTACATGACATCATCTTTATGGAGATTCAGCACATGCCCATAGGTGCCATAAGCGAGGGTCCAGCGACCATTGGTAAAAATGACCGCTTTGGGCAGGCCGGTAGTGCCTGAGGTATAAATATAGAACAGCCCGTCTTTGCCTTGTACTGAATGGGTAGTCGGCGGATTGAATTTTGGAGCAAGATCAATTTTTTCAGCCAGGTTAACGAAGCCTTCCGGTGCCTGACCCGGATCGGTTTGAGTATTCTGATCTGCAAACCAGTGCAGGCGTTCACCACTAATATTCAGGTCATTACGAATTTCATTCACAGCCTCACCGCACTCTTCACCGACGATCAGGGCAATTGGTTTGACCAGATTAATACTATGTGCCAATACCTTGCCTACTTGTGAGGTATTGACCAAAGCGCTCGTCACACCCAGTTTAGCCAGACCAATCACACTGGCAATCAGTTCAGGTCGGTTCTCGATCATTACAGCTACGACATCACCTTTCTTGGCACCCAAAGACAGATAGAAATGTGCAATCTGGTTGGCCCAGGCATTGAGAGTGGCATAGCTGTAGCTTTGGTCTTCAAAACGCAAGGCGATGCCGTCCGGGTTGCGCTTGGTTGCTTTTTCAAAAGCCAGACCCAGCCCGGCCGGTGTATTCGGAGTACGTAAATACGCCTGTCTTAGACCGGTAAGTAAATGGGGTACTTTGGTCAAGAAAGTCGGGAGCTTGGCAGCAACATCTGCAATACCAATAAGATCATGTGGTTTCATTTGGGTCATGAGAATCCTATTTATTTTTCATATCCGATACGTTCGATTTATATACAGTAGGCGAGCTATCCATCTTTTAGCGTTAAAAAGCTAGTGCAATCAACCTATTCTGACTAAATCTAGCAAAAAAAACCTAGTCACCGAAATGACTAGGTTTTTTTATATGACTGCAATTGAGCAAATTATGATTCAGTTGCAGTATTTGCTTTTTTCGGTGGACGACCACGTGGACGACGTGGGCGAGCGGCCTGCTTCTCCACTTTTTCAGCTTCGCTGGTTTCAGTTTTCTCTGCCTCTACTTCGGCCTGGCCTTGGGTCTCTACCACAAGTGCTTCTGATTCAGATACTTCTGACTCAGTATTTGCTTCAACTGGGGTAGTATCTTCAGCCTGAGTTTCGGTAACTACCACTTCAGTTTCAGGAGCAGCCTCCACTTGTGCCGTGGTTTCAGTCGCCTGTTCAGCTGGCTGAGTATTTACGGTTTCTTCAGCAGTTACTTCCTGTACTGCAGCTTCAGTTACCACAGGTTGGGCAGGCTCTGCTTGCGCTTCAGTTGCTACAGGCGCAGTTTCAACCACCGGAGCTGTTTCTGTTTTAGCCTGTTTGGCTTGTTGTAAGGCTTGTTCAGCAGCCAGTTTAGCCAGACGGCGGCGCTCACGTGGATCATTTGCGACACGTTTGTCCGACACCGGTTTTGGTGGTGTCAGATCCAGAACTGGAGCTGGTTCTACTTCCACCTTGGCTACTGTCACCTGAACATCACGAGTGACTGGCTTTTTCTCTGCGGCAGGCGTTGCTGCACGCACCAGACTCGCGTTGTACTCTTTTGTGAACTTATCTAAAGCGCGGTTGAACGTTGGCAACAAACCAAACTGCTCAATCAGCACCGAGCAGTCTTCACCATAGACATGGCGAATCAGGCTGCCAATGGTGAACTGGCCCAGAGTTGGCACTTGTGACGGGGTCAACTGCTGAACTGCCGGCTGTTGAGAGTGTCGTTCACGTTGCTGGCGACGACGCTGACGCGGATCGTTGCTGGCACGTGGTTTTTCAGCACTGATTTCAGCTGGCACAGCTTTCTCGTCGACTGCTGTTAGTGTAGCTTCCACCACATTTTCAGCAGCGGCTTCTTCAACTGGCGCATCTGCTGGAGCAGTAACTTCAACCGCTGGCGTTACAACTGCAGCATTGTCATTCAATGCCACGATTTCGCTTTTCGCCTGGTCAATATTCACCACCATAGCTGTTGGCATCACGTCTTGACGTGGCGCATCGACCAATTCAACACGAAGCTGTTTGTCATCGACTGCTGGAGCCTCAACAACAGCAGGTACAGTTTGTGATGCCTGCTCATTCAGCACGCTTGGATCGCGGTGGCGATTTGGACGTTCCTGACGTGGCTGGTTACGGCGGTCGCGACGTGGTACAGCCTGTTGTGACTGTTCATTGTTTTGAACATCATTTTGCTGAGTTGGCTCGTTGTGATGCTGACGGCGAGAATTACGCTTGTTTTCACGTGCTTCATGACGTTGCTCTTGACGAGATACCTGAACGACTTCTTCATGCACCTGGTGTTGCTGAGGGGCAGAGGCTTCAGACTGAACCTGCTCACGCGGTTCTCTGTGCTTCGGGTTGCGCGGCTTTTTATTATTGTGACGAGGTGTTCTTTCCTCACGCTCTGCCGGTTTTTCTGTAGCATCACGTTCCTGCTTGTGGGCCACTGTTGATGGTACCAAATAAGCATTGTTCGCAGGTGCTACAACTTGTTGTTGTACAGGTGGCTGTACATGGTTTTGTACCTGTTGTGCAGCGGGCTGTGCCACAGGTGCTGCGACGTGACCGAACTGACCACGACTTACTGCACCGCCATTGATCATCTGTTCAATCGCTGCTGCTGCATTGTTGGCGGTACGCGATTGATCAACAGTCGTAGCTTGCTTTTGTACAAACAGGTTTTCTAACCATGCACATGGGCTGGTTGCAGGTGCAGCAACTTGCGCTTGGACAGGAGCCGGTTGAACAACAGGTGCTTGCTGTACATTTGGATTTTGCTGATTATTACGGCGTTTATTGTTTCTGCCGTTATTTTGCTGTGGGGCAGGCGCTGGCGCAGCAGCATGCGTATGTTGTTCTTCTTCTAAATGCCATTCAGACGACTCATAACCCAGCTCTTTTTCACTTGAACGAGTTGCTTCAGTACGTTCATAGCTGGTTGGTGCAAAGCCTTCGGCATTATAGGTAATTTCATAATGCGGTGTTTCCAGATGCGGATGCGGCAACACAGTAACACGCACATTTGACGTCTGTTCCAAATATACCAGGGTATGACGCTTTTCATTCAATAAGAAAGCTGCGATTTCGACTGGAACTTCGACTTGAACTTCACCATGACGTTCACGCAGGGCAATCTCTTCCACTTTACGCATAATCGAAAGGGATAAAGAACGAAGATCACGTACCATACCGGTACCATGGCAGCGTGGGCAAACGTAGCCAGTCGCTTCTTCCAGAGAAGGACGCAGACGTTGACGGCTCATTTCCATTAAACCAAAACGTGATAATTGACCGAATTGGATACGGGCACGGTCACTTTGAGTGGCTTCACGAAGTTTCGCTTCAACCATGCGCTGGTTACGATCTTTGGTCATGTCGATAAAGTCGATCACCACCAGACCGCCGATATCGCGTAAACGCAGTTGACGCGCGATTTCTTCTGCTGCTTCAATATTAGTGTTCAACGCAGTGTCTTCAACGTCGCTACCGCGGGTTGATTTTGCTGAGTTAATGTCGATGGACACCAAAGCTTCAGTCTGGTCAATCACGATCGAACCACCAGAAGGAAGTTTCACCTCACGTTCATAAGCCGTTTGGATCTGGCTTTCGATACCGAAGTGAGCGAATAGAGGCTCATTTAAGGTATAAGTTTTTAATTTGTCTAATTGAAGTGGCATCACCGCTTTTACGAAGTTATAGGCTTCGTTATAAGCTTGCTCAGAGTCAATCAGGATTTCTGCAACGTCATCACGTAAGTAATCACGAATGGCACGTGTTACCACGCCCGCTTCCTGATGCACCAACATTGGAGAAGGGCCAGAACTTGCTGTTTTCTGGATTTGTGCCCAAAGGTCGAGCAAGTGTTGCAAGTCGAGTTGCAGTTCTTCCTGTGAACGACCGATCCCGGCTGTACGCACGATGACGCTCATGCCGCGTGGCACGTTTAAAGAGGCCAGCATTTCTTTCAGTTCTTCACGCACTGAACCTGAGATCTGACGGCTGATACCACCACCTTTCGGATTGTTTGGCATCAAGACCAGATAACGGCCGGCAAGAGAGATAAAGGTAGACAGGGCAGCGCCTTTGTTGCCACGTTCTTCTTTTTCCACCTGAACCAGAAGCTCGGTGCCTTCAGTGATCAGTTCACGGATATTTGAAGTCTGGCGAGGGTCGGCTTTGTAATAAGAATTTGCGATTTCACGCATTGACAGGAAGCCTTGACGACCTGCACCGTATTCAACGAATACAGCTTCTAAAGACGGTTCAACGCGAGTCACGTGACCTTTGTAAATATTGGATTTTTTTTGTTCACGGGTACGATTTTCTAAATCAAAATCGTAAAGACGCTGACCAGTGACAAGTGCAACGCGAATTTCTTCGGCATGTGTTGCATTAATCAACATACGTTTCATGGGTGTAACACCTTATAGTGATACACAGCAAAAAATCGCTATACACGTAGCAAACATCACACATCACGGATCAATGGCTCAAATCTGCAATGAATTTCATTGTGGTTTGAGTCTTTTATGACCGAGCTCTATTTAATATAGATGGGCTTCGGTTTTGATTCACGTATTGATGATGGCAATACGGCTTCAATCTTTAAACGGATTAAAGTCACCTGAACGCTTCACTGGCGGACGAGCGGTACATTGGATGTGTGTAACTTTCACTGTCACATTGCTCGAAGATCATCCCTTCTTTATAGAAAGTGTCTTGATACGGAATTGTCGTCGTATCTTTACAAACTGTGCAGATCCAATGCATCAACGCTGTAGCCTGAAGTCGTCTTCAGGTTGCGACTAATCTGATGTGTATCAGTTTACGTTTAAAAACCAACTAGGTTGGCGACATATTTTTTAAGACAAACTGATTTATGTACCTGAGGTACAATTAAACGCAACAGTTTGCTTTGTTTGCCGATATAATAAGCCTTCGGCGTGGCATAATTCTTTGGGGACCTTCTCGTATCATGTGAGTCTTTAATTGAACAATCAAGTTCAGAAAAATCTGAAATGATTTAATTTTTACTCACAAACGATGGTTTCCGTGCGCTGACTATATCAAACCTTGCATCATCTGCCTATGGGCTAAGCTTATGTTTCTTGTGTAAAGCATAACCTAAATGATCAGTTTTTAATCAATTTTAGTATTTTTTAGGTCATAGTAACTGTATGAATTCTACGCAACAATGGCAAAACGTCACTTGGTTTGAAGTGGATGAACATCAAGATGGACAACGTATCGATAATTTTCTGTTTAGTCGTCTGAAAGGTGTGCCAAAAAGTCGTATCTATCGTCTGATTCGTGAAGGCCAGGTTCGCGTCAATAAAAAACGCATTAAAGCAGAAACCAAACTCGCAATCGGCGATCAGATTCGCGTTGCACCGATCCGCTATGAGCAGAAAGACGAAACCGCGGCCCCTGTTTCGGACAAGGTCGCACAAGGCCTGCTTGCTCGCGTGATTTATGAAGATGAGGGCCTGATGGTCGTCAACAAACCATCAGGAATTGCCGTGCATGGCGGTAGCGGTGTAGCCTATGGCCTGATTGAAGGCTTGCGTGCCGCAACCGGTAAAAAATATCTGGAACTGATTCATCGGATTGACCGTGATACTTCCGGTCTGGTGATGATTTCCAAAAAGCGCAGTGTGCTTAAAACTCTGCAAGACATGCTGCGTGAACATAAGATCAAAAAAACCTATGCAGCGGTGGTAAAAGGGCAGGTCACTTTAGACAAGCAGCTGATTGATGCGCCTTTACATCGTTATGAGCTGGCCAACGGCGAGCGCCGGGTCTGCGTGTCACCGAAAGAAGGCAAGGAGTCTAAAACCCAGTGGAACGTGCAAGAACGTTTTATGCATGCCACATTGGTTTATGCATCTCCACTTTCTGGTCGTACCCATCAGATTCGTGTACACGGTTTGAGTATTGGTCATCCGTTGGTCGGTGATGAAAAGTATGGACATGAAACCGAATATCGTGGCCCAAAACCACGCCGTCTGTGTCTGCATGCCATGCGTTTAGAGATTCCGGGTTATCCGACCATTGAAGCGCCATTGCCAGAAGATATGCAAAGTCTGGTGGCGCAGTTAAGAGCGCAGAAGGCAGATAAGGTTGTCATTGCTACGGAAGATGATGAGTAATTTTTTAGCTTTTTAATGAATCCTCTTTGATGCCCTACTTTTTCAAGAGGAGTGAGGGGGATTTGAAAAGTTATCGCAATGTGAAATTAAGGTAATGCTGCAATAGGTATTTGTTTTATTCGAAGCATTGTGTGGGCGTTGGCTTACTTTTCAGAGATGAAAAGTAACAAAAATCTTTTGTAGATATGATGGCGCGTCCTTGCGCCACAGATCTACAGCGACATCCATGTCGCAATCGAGTAGCGAATACCTGTATGCCGTTCTCCCTCCTTTTTTAAAGGAGGATCGGGGTGGATTTAGACTGAATCAAATATTAGGAACCTTAGATGAACTCACCTGTAAAACTGGTCATTTTTGATTGGGATGGCACTTTATTTGATTCTGTCGGTCAGATTGTGGCAAGCCTGCAATTTGCCGCACAGCAATTTCAGCAACCTTTAACCGCTGCAGATGCGAAGAGTATTATTGGGCTGGGTTTACCTGAAGTTGCACAGCGACTTTTTCCAGGTGTGCCAGAACTACATAGCGATATTTTACAGGCCTATTCAGAACACTATGTCGCGAACTCGGTTGAGGATGCTTGGTTTGAGGGCGTATCTGAAATGTTATATGCATTAAAAGATCAAGGTATCAAGCTGGCAGTGGCCACAGGAAAAAGCCGTAAAGGTCTGGATCGTGTATTAAGACAGACCAACAGTGAGGCCCTGTTTATCAGCACGCGTGCTGCGAGTGAGACCCGTTCCAAACCTCATCCACTTATGCTGCAGGAAATTCTGGCTGAAACCGGTGTAGAGACACATGAAGCGATCATGGTTGGCGATACTTCCTATGATCTGGAAATGGCCATGAATATCGCCATGCCAAGTATCGGCGTAAGTTATGGCGTGCATCAGCCTGAACTTCTGGCGCAATTTAATCCGGCCAGTATCGTGGACGATGTGGCTGATTTACATAAAGAACTATTGGCTAAAGTCCAATGGAAACAGGCCGTTTAATTTATTATCTTAGTTACAGCAAAAAGGACTGATTTCCCGGGTTTAAATTGGCTGGGGGAACGCTGCAGATTTAAGCATTTATTCTTATCTTTTAGTCTAAGACCATAATTATACTGATTTTGTGGAATCAGGTTATGGTCACTATTCTGCTAAATAATGATTTAATCTAAGATTTAAGATTTTGTTTTATATTGATTTTTATAATTGGTCCTTATAGATAATAGCTATAGCAAAAAATAAAATAACTATTGGCACAAATGCCGGATTTTTCCCATCCTAAAACCGTTTACTCCTATGCTCACTCTGATAAAGGTAGGTCATGCACGTGATCGGCCTGATTATGTGCATATTTTCTGTCCTGTCAGATTCCAGCATAAGCCTAATTTTTGCAGTTTAAGGAAACATTGATGTCGAATTCTGCTGTCGTTGAATCAGTTGCACAAGCACTGCGTAGCGCTGAATTATCACAAACCGCGATCACACCAATTCGCCCGGAACTTGGCGGTGAAAGTGCTGACGTAGATATCGCCTATGCCGTTCAGGAAGTGAATACCGAACGTGCTTTGTCTGAAGGTCGCCGTCTGGTCGGTCGTAAAATTGGTTTGACTTCTAAAGTCGTTCAAGCACAACTGGGTGTAGATCAGCCTGATTTTGGTATGTTGTTCGCGGATATGGCATACGGTGACGGTGAAGCGATTCCGGCCGGCCTTCTGATTCAGCCGAAAGTTGAAGCAGAAATTGCATTGGTGATCAAAGCAGATCTAACCAAAGAAAAACACACTTATGCAGACATTATCAGTGCAACCGACTATGCACTTCCTGCAGTAGAAGTCGTGGATAGCCGTATTGAAAACTGGAAAATCAGTCTAATCGATACGGTTGCTGATAACGCATCTTCAGCGGCTTTCGTATTGGGTTCACGTCCTGTGAAACTTGACAATCTTGACCTTGTAAATTGCAAAATGACCATGACTCGCGGTGAAGAAGTCGTGTCTCAAGGTATAGGTAAAGCTTGTCTTGCAAACCCATTAAATGCCGCAGTTTGGTTGGCTGACGAAATGGTACGCCGTGGTCGTCCATTACTTGCAGGTGACATCATTTTGACTGGTGCGCTTGGTCCAATGGTTGTAGCCCACGCAGGCGACGAATTCGTTGTTGAGATTGAAGGCTTTGGTTCAGTAACAGCTGCATTTGCTGCTGAATAAGAAAATATTGAGAGTACATTCATGAAAAAGATTAAATGTGCAATGATCGGTCCAGGTAATATTGGTACGGATCTGCTTTACAAATTACAACGCAGCGAATGGTTAGAACCAGTATGGATGGTGGGGATTGACCCAACTTCTGAAGGTCTTGCGCGTGCAGCGAAAATGGGTTTAAAAACGACTGCTGAAGGTGTAGATGGTCTTCTTCCTCACGTTCTTGAAGATGACATTAAAATTGCATTTGATGCAACTTCTGCATACGTACATGCTGAAAACAGCCGCAAGTTAAATGAACTTGGCGTGTTAATGATTGACTTAACACCTGCTGCAATCGGTCCATTCTGCGTACCACCTGTAAACCTTGAAGCATTGCTTGAACAAGGTGAAGTGCCAAACGTAAACATGGTGACATGTGGTGGTCAGGCAACAATTCCGATGGTTGCTGCAATTTCACGTGTTCAACCTGTTGAATATGGTGAAATCATTGCAACTGTATCTACAAAATCTGTAGGTCCAGGTACACGTAAAAACATCGACGAATTCACACGTACAACTGCTGACGCAATTGAACAAGTGGGTGGCGCGAAACAAGGTAAAGCGATCATCATTATTAACCCGGCTGAGCCACCGTTAATGATGCGTGACACTGTTCACTGTCTCGTTGAAGGCGAGCCGGATCAAGCAGCGATTACTGAATCTGTTCACTCGATGATCCTCGAGGTTCAAAAATATGTACCAGGTTACAAACTTGTGAATGGTCCAGTATTTGATGGTAACCGTGTTTCTATCTTCCTAGAAGTAGAAGGTTTAGGTGACTTCTTACCTAAATATGCAGGTAACCTTGACATTATGACTGCAGCAGCTGCACGTACAGCAGAAATGTTTGCAGAACGTGTTTTAAACGCAGCTGAAGCTTAAGGAGTTACCACATGTCTAAAATTATTATTAATGATATGACTTTACGTGATGGTATGCATCCAATGCGCCATCAAACTACACCTGAGCAAATGGTTGCGATTGCAACTGCACTTGATGACGCGGGTGTACCGTTAATCGAAGTGACACATGGTGATGGTCTTGGCGGTAACTCTGTAAACTACGGTTTTGCAGCAGCAACTGACGAAGAATACCTGAAAGCGGTGATTCCAAACCTTAAACAAGCGAAAGTATCTGCACTTTTACTTCCTGGTATTGGTACAGTTGATCATTTGAAAATGGCACATGACGTTGGTGTAGCAACGATTCGTGTTGCAACACATTCAACTGAAGCAGATGTATCTGAACAGCATATTACTGCTGCACGTAAATTGGGTATGGACACTGTGGGCTTCTTGATGATGGCGCACATGGCTTCTCCAGAAAAATTGCTTGAAGAAGCACAAAAAATGGTGTCATACGGTGCAAACTGTGTGTATGTAACTGACTCTGCAGGTTACATGTTGCCACAAGACGTGACTGATCGCGTTGGTATTCTACGTGAAAACCTTGGTTCTGATATCGAAATCGGTTTCCACGGTCACCATAACCTAGGTATGGGTGTTGCGAACTCTGTTTCAGCAGTACAAGCAGGTGCAACTCGTGTTGACTTGGCCTCAGCAGGTCTTGGCGCAGGTGCGGGTAACACGCCACTTGAATTGTTTGTTGCGGTAGCGAACCGTATGCAACTTGAAACAGGTGTTGACTTGTTTAAGGTGCAGGACGTTGCAGAAGACCTCATCATTCCAATGATGACGCATCAAATTCGTGCGGACCGTGATGCGGCGACTTTAGGTTATGCGGGTGTTTATTCTTCATTCCTATTGTTTGCTAAACGTGCTGAAGCGAAATATGGCGTATCTGCGCGTGAAATCCTGATGGAACTTGGTCGCCGTGGTACGGTTGGCGGTCAGGAAGACATGATTGAAGATTTAGCTTTGACGATGTCTAAAGCACGTGAATTACAAGCTTAATGGCTTGAAGTTGATGTGAAAAAAAGCGTCCGAAAGGGCGCTTTTTTATTGCTTTCAGCATTGCCATCCTTAAGAGTTGGATGATTATTTGAGAACTTTTTCTTCAATGAGCGATGATGCCCATGCCGCGGTCAAATAAGATGGCCGGCCGAAGTGTAAGTAAATCCGTACTGGTTCAGCAAGGCTCAATACTGCCATCAGTAAAGAATAGCCAGCCTTGAACTCAAAAGTAGGAATGCTATAGCCAGGACCACAACAGCTAAATGTCGTTTGAGATGCAATAAGGTAAGTCCTCATTCATGTTTTTATTATAAATTTTGAGCTGTATTGATATCTTTGTTGAACTTGGCATGAAGAAGAAACATTCGTAGATAAAATATTTATTTTTGGATATTTAAATCAAAATGTTGAGGAGTTGAAAGAGATCTAGCGAGTTATATTTGGATATTAGTAATATATTAAAACGATAGCATGAGATATTATTTTTATTAAACTTTATTTATTAAAGATAATTCTGATAATTTCCTTAAACATAAAAACGATAAATAAAAACTGGTATTTTAAAGTTTTTTAAAAATTTGCTCTTATTAATAGAAGAAACAAAAAATTGAATTAAATGTCTGGTCAACTTTTTATTTTTATTAATCGCTTTAAAATCTAAGAGATTTATCGCTTAAATAGGACTCGGTAATATGAAGAGTCAAAGGGGGAAAACTTTAATACTGTAGTCGGATTTTTTATTGAAATTGACTTACGCATGATGGCGGCATGGATTTTATCTGCTGAATGGGGAACTCATCATGCATCGTCACAATTTATGGATAGCAATACTTGCTGCGACAGCAACTTTAGGGACAACTGCAACGAATGCAGATTTTATTGACGACAGCAATGTTCAACTGAAGTTTAAAAATTTCTATTTAGACCGCCAATATCAGGATAATTATTCGGCACGTAACTGGGGTTCATGGTCGCAAGGTATAACGCTGGATGCCAAGTCTGGCTATCATGATATCGGTGCCGGGGTGCAGGTCGGGGCTGATGTTCTGGTTCAGCATGCAGTCAAACTCAAAGCTCGTGATCGCAATCCAGACTGGGTTTTACCGCATGATGGCAAGGAGTCAAAAGACCATTTCGGTAAAATTGGTGCAACGTTGAAAGCCAGAATTTCACAGACTGAATTAAAAGTAGGGGAGTTACTTCCGGTATCTCCTGTTCTGGTATTCGATCCATCGCGTCAGTTATTGACGACTTATAGCGGTGCCTGGTTAGAATCCAAAGAGATTAAAGATACTAAACTGACTTTGGCGTATGTGGATAAAATCAATAACCGTTACGACAATCAGTTCCGTGATTTAACCTTGTTTGCGCCTGCTAGAGGCAAAGACTATTACGATAATGGTGAAGTTTCTGACGGTATGTGGATTGCAGGTGTAGACTATCAGCTCAGCAAAGAAGTGGGCGCAAGTTACTGGTATGCCGATGTTCAGGACATTTACCAGCAGCATTATCTGGGCCTGAGTTATAAAACCCAGTGGGGTGAAAAAACCAGATTAGACAGCAATGTCCGTTATTTCAATAACTCCGAATCTGGCGATAAGCTATATGGTGAGATCGACAATCAGGCCTTATCTGTAGCTGCAAAAGTGAATCATGGAGCACATACCGTCGGTGTGGGTTACCAGCAAATGTTTGGCGATAGTGCATTCCCGACGTTAGGTGGCTGGGTGCCACAGCCTTATCTGGCGAACTGGGGAGTAGCAACCTTTACTGCACCAGAAGAAAAATCATGGAACGTTTCTTATGGCTATGACTTCTCTGAAGTCGGTTTGAAGGGCCTGAATGCTACAGCGATTTATTTTAAAGGATACGATCAGAAAGGTACTGGGGCTTATCAAGGTCAGAACTTCAATACCGATGAGGTGAATGCGATCATCAACTACACTGTGCCAGAAGGTAAATTAAAAGGTTTAGGCGTACAGGGGATGTATATTGATGTGAATTTTGCCAATCCGGCAAAACCAGATCTGCAGGAATACCGTGTAGCCACTACTTATACCTATAAATTCTAATATCAGCATATTTTCAAGGCAGTCAGTTTTCTGGCTGCCTTTCAGGTTTAAGAATCCAATTAAAGCCTTAAATTTAGTAAGGTTTATTTTAAATTAACAATGAAAACAATGACTTAAATTATATCTATTTTATAGGGTGCAATCGAAATTTTGTATCAGTTGATTGCAGTTGAGCGGTTAATATAAGGGTGTACACAAGTCATTTTAATGAGTCAACTTGACGTGGCGTTCTTGAAAATAGAGGGACACGCAAGCTAAAGACTGTAAGAGGAAGCAATATGAGCACTGTTCAAATCCCTGACTATCAAACAGATCCATTCTTTGGCTTAGAAGACAAATGGATTGAAACCGCTGAAGGTGAGTTGACCCATTACCACGAAATTGGTGAAGGTACACCAATTCTGTTTTTGCACGGTTCAGGTACAGGTGTATCGGCTGCAGCGAACTGGTGGTTGAACCTGCCTTCAATTGGTGAACAAGCACGTTGTATCGCAATTGACACGATTGGCTATGGTCAGACAGTGGTTGCTCCAGGTACACAATATGGTATCCGCGCATGGGTAGACCATGCGATCCGGACTTTAGATGCGTTAGGTATCGAAAAAACCTGGCTGGTGGGTAACTCTTTAGGTGGCTGGTTGGCATTCCAGTTGGCACTGGATTATCCAGAGCGTGTACTCGGTATCGTATCTATGGGTACGGGCGGCGCAAAACAGACTGCTGCATTGAAAGCACATGCAAACCCAGTTCTTACAGAAGAAGGGATCAAGAAAACCCTGTCTATGTTCGTAGTGAACAAAGACCTGATTACAGATGAACTGGTAAAAGTACGTTTTGCTTCAGCAGCAAATGACTATGCTTCAAACCGTTTGATGGATGTGGTAGGCGCACGTGACCGTGACCGTTTTGAATTCCCGCTCGACTTTGAGAAAATGAAAGACATCACTGTGCCAGTACTATTGATTCACGGTACGCAAGACGTAGTAATTCCAGTATCCCGTACATGGGATATCTTGAATGTGGTACCAAATGCTGATGCGCACATCTTCAGCCAATGTGGTCACTGGTCTCAAGTTGAAAAATCAGATGAATTCAACACTGTAATCAAAAACTACCTGGCTGTTCACGGCGTAAAATAAGTTTGATACAGTTTTAAAAAAAGGATGGCTCGGCCATCCTTTTTTATACGTTATATATTCAACGCACCGTATATAAATGAATATGATTCTCATTCACCAAAGTGGGTTCGAAAAAATGATGATTTTTAGATACTTGTTGAATTTAAACCGAGAAAAACCTGAATTAAGTTTTATTAGACTTAAGTTGTAAACGGAGCACATTTAGAGTGAAAAAGATGCATGATTGGACGGGGCTAAACTATAAACTTAAGTACTCGCCAAGCAGTCCTTATCAAAAAATAGAATTAAAAATAAATCTTTAAGCAAAAAATAATAAAACGAAAAAAGCATATGTCTACCAAAATTCGAATGACATATGCTTAACCAAGAAGGAGTTTAATTCTGTTCGTTGCGGTTAATATCGAGATAGAACACCCGGGTCAGAAGCTCAAGAAATTTGCTGACTGCATAGGATTTATTGTTTTTGTGGTAACTGACATACAGGTCCAAATATGGCAGCTCTACGTCCAGAGGGCGAATCACAGTATTTTCCATAGTCAGCGGTGCGATATAACCAGGTAAAATCGTGCACCCCAATCCGATACCGATCGAGTTGATATTAAACAGGATATTGTCAGCTTTTTGGACAATATTAAGTTCAATGCCGTTAGCCTTGGCAAAATCCAAAATTGTATGGTGCAAGGTAAAAGACTGCTCTGCTGATGGAATGATAAAATCAATACCATTCAATGCCTTAACTGGAATACGGTCATATTTTGCCAGCGGATGGTCTTTGGGTAGCAGGAAAATCAGCGGTTCACGAATCACGAACTGACTTTCAATTTCATCGCTATTGAAATTATGACGGGTAAAGGTCAGATCCAGATCACCTTTTTTTAACAGGCGCATTTGCTCATTGTTGTTCAGACTGAGCAGTTCAATTTTTAAATCCGGATTCTGCACCCGCAGATTAGGCAAGATATACGGGAAAATTTTCATTTCGGCTACTGGAACAAAGCCAATCCGGAGCATTTGCTGCTTGGCCTGTGACACCTGACGCGCCATGGCAACGGCCTTGTCTGCTTGTGCCAGGGTCAGGCGAGCCTGTTCCAGGAATACGGCACCTTCTTCGGTCAGCTCCACTTTACGTTTGGTTCGGTTCAACAGCTTTACGCCGACGTCTTCTTCCAGGTCCTTGATTTGCTGGCTAAGAGAGGGTTGAGCCGTATAAAGTTTAAGTGCGGCCTTGCTAAAGTTCAGTTCTTCAGCAACGGTAATAAAGTAGCGGAGGTGTCGTAATTCCATGTCATCAACCCAAAGAGTAATCCAAAAAATGTCTTACTATAATTTCATCAAAGTATAATCTATAAATAACTATGTCGTGAAGATTATTTTGCCATTCATAAACTAAATGCTCTGAAAGGATTAATGGATGTTTTAATATAAAAATCCACGTCCTTAATAATTGCTTTAAGCTATTAATTGAAACAAAAAAAATATTTCCCCAAATCCCGCCTAAAATCCATTATCCATTCGAATTGAGTCTATTTACTTTGTGCCTTGATGGGTCACAGGAGATTTTCATGAGTGGAAAAATTGATGTGCGTGAAATCGACGCTTTAGTCGATGCACAAAATGGACGTATCACTCCATCTATTTATACAGATCCAGATATTTACGAATTAGAACTTGAACGCGTTTTCGGCCGTACCTGGTTGTTCCTTTGTCATGAGAGCCAGATTCCTAAGGCTGGTGACTTTTTCAACACCTACATGGGTGAAGATCCGATCATCGTGGCACGTCAAAAAGATGGCTCAATCAAAGCATTCTTAAACCAGTGCCGTCACCGCTCAATGCGTGTGAGCTTCGCAGACTGTGGGAATACACGTGCATTCACATGCCCGTACCACGGCTGGTCTTACGGTATTGACGGTTCTTTAAAAGACATCCCGCTTGAAGAGCGTGCTTACCCACAAGGCGCATGTAAAGAGCAATGGGGTCTGGTGGAAGTTAACCGTGTTAAATCATACAAAGGCCTGATATTCGGATGCTGGGATGAAACAACTCCAGATCTAGAAGAATACATGGGCGATATCGCCTGGTACCTAGATGGCGTTGTTGACCGTCGTCCAGGTGGTACAGAAATCATCGGTGGTGTCCACAAGTGGGAAATCGAGTGTAACTGGAAATTTGCAGCTGAACAGTTCGCATCTGACCAATACCACGCATTGTTCTCTCACGCATCTGCAATTCAAGTGCTTGGTGCGAAACCAGACGACGAATCATCTAAGAAATTAGGTGCTGCGCAAACTGCTCGTCCTGTTTGGGAAACTGCCAAAGATGCAATCCAGTACGGTTCACGTGGCCATGGTTCAGGCTTCTTCTTCACAGAGAAACCAGACGCAAACGTTTGGGTTGACGGTGAAGTGGCCAACTACTTCCGTGAAACTTACGAAGAAGTAAAAGAGCGCCTAGGCGAGACTCGTGCACTGCGTCTTGCAGGTCACAACACCATGTTCCCAACATTGTCTTGGTTGAACGGTACTGCAACACTTCGCGTATGGCACCCACGTGGTCCAAACAAAACTGAAGTTTGGGCATTCTGTATTGCGGACGCTGAAGCATCTCAAGAAGTGAAGGAAGCATTTGAACGTTCTGCAACACGTGCTTTTGGTCCTGCTGGTTTCCTAGAGCAAGATGACTCTGAGAACTGGATCGAGATTCAAAAAGTTTTACGTGGTTACAAAGCGCGTCAAAACAAACTCATTATGGAAATGGGTAAAGGTAACGAGAAAGTACGTGAAGATGGTATCCCAGGTATCACCAACTACATTTTCTCTGAAACTGCAGCACGTGGTATGTACCGCCGCTGGGCAGATTTATTGATCCATGAAAAATGGGAAGACGTGGAAAAAGCGGCTGACGAATATGAGAAGGAGCTTATGAAATGAGTCAAATCAGCTTAGAACTTCATCATCAAATTAGCCAGTTCCTTTACCGTGAAGCAAAGCTGCTTGACGACTGGAAATTCCGCGAATGGTTGGACACGTTAGCTGAAGACATTTCTTACACGCTACGTACCACACCAAACGCACAAACCCGTGACCGTCGTCGTTCAGTTGAACCACCTACCACTTGGGTGTTCAATGATACGAAAGATCTTTTAGAGCGTCGTGTGGCTCGTCTTGAGACCGGTATGGCTTGGGCTGAAGAGCCTCCGTCACGTACAACTCATATGGTTTCTAACGTGATTGTTGAAGCCACTGAAGTTGAAGGCGAATATGACGTGTACGTAACGTACCTGTTGTACCGCACGCAAAAAGAGAAAGACGTCGTGATTTACTGTGGTAAACGTCATGACAAGATCCGTAAAGTTGAGGGTGGCCTAGGCTTCCAGATTTTCAACCGTAAGATCATGCTTGACCAAGTTACTTACAGTTCACATAACCTGAGTGTGTTCTTCTAATGAATAAGATTTTTGTATGCCAAGTTGACGAATTAGACGAAGGCGAAGCATTGAAAGTAGATTGTGGCGTAAACGGTATCGATGCGCTGGCAGTATTCAACAACGGTGGTGAGTTCTTTGCAATGAACGACCGTTGCTCACACGGTAACGCTTCAATGTCTGAAGGTTATCTGGAAGATGACGGTACTGTTGAATGTCCACTTCATGCAGCACGTTTCTGTTTAAAAACAGGTCAAGCACTTTGCTTACCAGCGACTGATCCAATCCAGACTTTCCCAGTGATTGTTGAAGATGGTCAATTGTTTGTAGAGATGGCAGGAGAGTAATCATGGGTTGGCTACAAGGCGAAGTTGCACTTATTACCGGTGGTGGTTCAGGCTTAGGCTGGGCATTGGTTGAACGTTTCCTGGAAGAGGGCGCACAAGTTGCCGTTCTTCAGCGTTCACAATCAAAAGTTGATGCACTGAAAGAACATTTTGGTGACCGCGTGCTTGCGATCGCAGGTGATGTGGCCAGCTATGAAGATAACGTTCGTGCAGTTCAGGCAACTGTGGAACGTTATGGCAAACTCGATTGCTTCGTAGGCAATGCCGGTATCTGGGATCATTATGCAGATATCGTCAATACCTCAGGCGAGCAGCTAGAGAAAGCCTTTGACGAGATTATGGGGATTAATACCAAATCTCTGATCCTCGGTGCGAAGGCTGCACTGGATGCATTGATCGCTTCTGAAGGTTCTATCATATTTACTTTGTCTAATTCAGCACTGTACTCCGCTGGCGGAGGCCCTGTATATACTGCATCTAAGCATGCCGGTGTCGGAATTATGAAAGAACTGGCCTACGAGCTTGCGCCTAAAGTACGAGTGAACGCTGTTGCACCATCAGGTATGAATGTGAATATCAAGGGTGCTGCATCTTTAGGCCAGGAAAATCTTGGTCTGCTGGATGCACGCGATCCTGAGAAAATCGCACGTGGCATGCCACTGAACTTCTTGCCTGAACCGGAAGATATGACAGGTTCATACGTGCTGTTGGCATCTCGTCAAAATAACCGTCCTCTGACCGGTGTTCTGATCAATGCAGAATGTGGTCTGGGTATCCGGGGCTTGCGTCAGCCACGTGCCGGTTTCTTTGACGAATAAAATCTAGTCTGAATCAAATGGACTTATCGGCAGCCTGTTCTAAGGCTGCTTTCCTTTTCAGGAGTCTCTCATGGCCGTTAAACTCATTTGTGCATCGCACAGCCCCTTAATGGAATTTGCTTCCCCACAAGAAAAACGTCAGGAAGTCGCAGTACGCGAAGCTTTTGACCAACTTGCAGCTGAAGTGAAAGCTTACGACCCAACCTTAATCATTACCTTCGGTCCTGACCATTTCAATGGTTTCTTCTATGACCTGATGCCAAGTTTCTGTGTGGGTATCCGTGCCAAAGCGGCAGGTGACTGGGATTATGGTAAAGACAATGACCATATCGATGTACCAGAAGACAAAGCCTTGGCGATGGTGCGTCGTGTACTGGACGAGGGTGTGGACGTGGCATACTCCTACCGTATGCAGGCCGACCATGGTGTGACTCAGCCACTGCATTTCTTGTGCGAAGGTCAGTTGGACCGTTATCCAACCATTCCTGTGTTTATTAATGGTGCTGCAGCTCCAATGCCAACCACCAAACGTACCATCGCTTTGGGTCGTGCAGTCGGTCAATACATCAAGTCTTTAAACCTTGAAAATGAGCGGGTACTGGTTTTAGGTACAGGTGGTCTGTCACATGATCCACCTACACCGCAAATGGGTTCAGTACCACCAGAAGTGGAAGAGTTTCTGATTGCCGGTCGTCATCCGACTCCGGAAGCACGTTCAGCGCGTCAAGCGAAAATCATTGCTGTGGGCCAGAAACTGGCAGCAGGGGATATCTCTGTTGCAGTTCCTCTCAATGCAGAATGGGATATTGCACTGCTGGAAAAATTCAAGAATGCCGATTTTGCTGCACTCGAAGCGATGACTGAAGCTGAAATCCGCCGTGATGGTGGTCGTGGTGGCCAGGAAGTCCGTTCGTGGATGGCTGCTTTTGCTGCTTTAAGCGAGATGGGCGAATACGACATGACAACACATTGCTATGAAGAAATCAGTGAATGGATCGCGGGCTTTGGCATCGTATCTGCAGAGTTAAAAGGTTAATGACATGAGCAACATCGAAACTATCGTAATTGTAGGTGCTGGCCAGGCAGGTGCAAGTGCGATTTTAGAACTTCGTGGCAACAAGTACGAAGGCAAAATCATTCTGATCGGTGATGAAACGCATCTGCCTTATGAGCGTCCACCACTGTCTAAAGACGTGATTCTAAAACCTGAAGAAACCAAGATTGAAATTCTGTCAGAAGAAAAACTGGCTGAACTTGGCGTAACAACTATCCGTGGTAATGGCGTTGCAAAAATCAATGCTGAAGCCCACACGGTTGAACTTCAACATGGTGACGTTGTTGCTTATGACAAACTGTTACTTGCCACTGGTGGTGCAGCACGCCGTTTGCCAAACTTCGATGCACTAGGTAAGCATGTTTATACCCTGCGTAACCTGGAAGATTCACAGGCACTGGTTCCTGTACTTCAAGCAGGCCGTCGTATTGTCCTGATCGGTGGTGGTGTGATCGGTCTGGAACTGGCTTCTTCTGCACGTTTCAAGGACTGTCAGGTAACTGTAATTGAAATGGGTCCTATGGTCATGGGTCGCTGCTCGCCGCGTATCCTGAGCGAGTTCCTGTTAGAGCAACAGCGTCTGGCCGGAATTGACGTTCGTCTGGAAACCAAGATTGCAGACTGCAAGCTGGATGGTGAAGAAGTTGTGATTACCCTTGAAGGTGGTGAAGAACTTCGGGCTGATGCTGTAGTGTACGGTATCGGTATTGTGCCAAATGCACAGCTGGCTGTAGAGGCCGGTCTGGATGTTGATTTTGCAATTAAAGTGAATGAAAACTGCCAGACTTCAAATGCAGACATTTACGCTGCGGGTGACGTAGCAACTCAGTTACGTGACTGTGGTAACCACCGTCGTGTAGAAACCTGGGAAAATGCCAACCTGCAAGCAGGCATCTTTGCACGTCATGTGATGGGTGTCGAGCATCCAGTGGCCAATCCAGCATGGTTCTGGACAGACCAACTGGATATCAACTACCAGTTTGTTGGCGATATGGCTGCAGCTGAATGGCAGGTTCGTGGTGAAATCAATCCAGAACTTCGCGCTGAATCCTCATTCGTGATGTTTGGTGTGACTGACGGTGTGATCGTTGGTGGTATCACGGTGAATGCTGCTAAAGAAATGCGTCATCTGAAAAAGCTGATCAGCAAGCAGGCTGCATTTGAAGCAGACAAATATCTGGATCTTAGCCAGGATCTTCGTAAGCTTGTGAAGTAATCTCGGTTTACAAAGGAGCAGACCTCGGGCAACCTGGGTCTGCTTTTTTATGGCTACTTTATTTATTGTTTTGGCATGATCACTATTTATATTGCGACGTTTAATTACTTTGTGCAGGTGTGTCTTACTTTTCAAAGATGAAAAGTAACAAAAATCTTTTGAGCGTTTGAGGATACTTCCTTGTATCCCAAACGCTCGAGCGGCATCCATGCCGCTTGTAATATTGCTAATCGTGGATTTGAACAGAACTTTTGGTTTAATTCTTTTTATTATATTTAATTGAGTTGTATATGAATTCAAACTCATCTCCCATGATTTTAACAGCCAGCATTTATGCCTTGTTGGTGCTCATTTGGGCCGCCACACCATTGGCCATTGTTTGGAGTGTGGCTGAAGTGCATCCGATGTGGGTGCTGGTGATTCGTTATTTTGGTGCCTGTGTCATTGCTTTGGTTTTATTGGCAATTATGCGTAACCCATTGCCATTTGATCAAACGTCATTAAAAAGTTATGTGGCAGGTAGTCTTAATTTAATTGGGGCACAATTGTTTATTTATCTGGCTGCCAACTATTTAACGTCAGGTCTGATGGCGCTGATTTTTGGATTCTCGCCATTGATTGCCGGTTTAATCGGTCATGTGATTTTAAAAACTCATAAACTGATCTGGGTACAGTGGCTTGGTATGGCAATTGCAGTAGGTGGCCTGTGTTTTGTTTTCGCTGACTCGGCAGACAGCAAGATTAACCCATGGGGTGTGGTACTGATGCTGATCAGTATGGTGTCCTATATCAGTTCGATCTTCTGGGTTAAACAGATCAATGCACCATTAAAGCCAATGTCGCAAGCCACGGGTTCGCTGCTGGTTTCTGCGCTGGGTTCTTTATTACTGATTCCATTTATCTGGCAGCATTTTCCAACCCAGATGCCAAGCAGCCATGCCATCATCGGATTTATATTTACCATGATTCTGTCTTCGATTGTGGCGATGCTGTGCTATTTCTGGCTGATTCGTCGTCTGGCCGCTTCAACAGTCTCTCTCAGTAATGTCATGACGCCAGTGATTGCCTTGGTACTGGGGGCTACATTGAATAATGAAATCATCAGCAGCCATGCTTTTGCGGGTGTTGCTGTGGTGATGTTCGGGATTATCCTGTATTTCTCTAAAGAATGGCGTGAGCAATATTTTTCCAGACACTAACCCTTCCATGAAGGGAAAGGGAAAATTTTTTTATTAGGTCTAGATATTTTCCAAAAGCAGACTGGAAATGCTAGACCATCACGACGAAACAACAATTTGTAAAACAACTCGGTAGTCAAAACACTTTAAGATGCAAGACATAAGATCAATAAAGCTTGATCAAGATTATTTGGGACAGTGTCAAGATGTCTGAATCCAATAAAATTGTCGTTTATGCAGCCATGTTCGGCAATTTGGCGATTGCCCTCGTTAAATTTGTCGCAGCCTATATTACTAACAGTTCTGCAATGCTGAGTGAGGCTGTTCATTCGGTAGTCGATACCTTGAATGAAATTCTGCTGTTATATGGAATGAAAAAAGCCAAAAAACCTGGAGACGTTAAACATCCGTTTGGTTATGGGCGTGAACTATATTTCTGGGCTTTTATTGTGGCATTGCTGGTATTTGCACTGGGTGCCATTGTCTCTATTTTTCAGGGTATTTATCACATTATCCAGCCTGAAGAAATGCAGAATCCTATGATCAACTATATCGTGCTTGGCATAGCCATTTTATGTGAAGGGTTTTCATGGTCAGTGGCACTAAAAACATTTCGTAAACAAAAAGGAAATATGGGATATTTTGAAGCCTTTCGACGGAGTAAGGACCCAACTACCTTTACCGTTTTATTTGAAGATACTGCTGCACTGATCGGCTTGGTGATTGCCTTGGTCGGTATCTTTCTTGCTCATCAGCTAAATATTCCCGAACTGGATGGGGTGGCCTCAATCTTAATTGGGGTGGTGCTTGCGGTGTCGGCCTGGTTTTTGGCACGTGAAACCAAGGGCCTGTTGCTCGGTGAGACTGCGGATCCTAAACTGCGGGAAAATGTATTAAATATTGCGCAACAGGATGCTGCAGTTTTTAGTGCCAACGGGGTATTAACGGAACAGATGGGCGCGCATCAAGTCATTGCATCCTTAAGTCTGGAATTTAAAGATGATTTAACATCCGATCAAATTGAAGCCTGTGTAAACAGGATCGAGACCCAGATTAAACAATTGCACCCGGAAATTATTGCCCTGTTTGTAAAGCCACAAACCAAGGCCGTATGGTTGGAGCGAACCTTAGGCCGTGTATAACTCATATAAAAAAATCGCTTGAGCCCATTTTTTCTGATTTCAGCATGTCTCTCGGGTATGCTTAAGCTGATGAAACTGATCCTCGTCTGGGGAGCAGATGCACTCTGTCAGAAAGTTACCCATAGGAGTCATGACTTTGTCAAAATGAGCCTAAAGGGGTTTGGCATCATTTTGTATGTTTAGGCAGAAGGTTGCGAGCAGTATTTTTCTTATAATCTGTTACTTTTATAAGCTGAAAGGTTTTTACATGGTGTTTTTATTAAAAATAACAAAAACATACATGATTAACGATATTGGATTTCATACTATATTGCTACGCGCCTGTTTTAAGTTTGTATGCTCATTTAAACGCTGCTGCACTTGACGATTTCAAGCGGTAGCTAACTTGCATATAACGAATAATAAATAGTGGATATTTATGCAAGATTTTTTTAAAACTAAAAAATTTCAGTTACCCACACAGTCCAGCTGGAAACATGTCTGGTCTAAGCCGGTATTTGAGTATCTGCATTCCGATCATTTTGATGGTCAACGCTTTCATAATCTGGAATATTCCCCATTATCGCGCAGTCGTTTTGATTTATATAAATGGCTGGTTACCCGAAAATCCAGTACCTGGCAAGTCAACCTTGATGAGGAGCGTGCCGAGTTTTTTGCACGTCCACGTGCTTTGCCGCAGCATCGTCCTGATGCTCCCCTAGATGACTGGCAAATCTGGTTTATTGGTCATGCCACCGTACTCATTCAGATTGGACCTTATAATTTCCTGACCGATCCGGTCTGGGGCGAATATGCTGGTCCTTCTGCATCTACCGGGCCACAGCGCGTCATTCCGGCAGGTATTGCCCTGGATGAACTACCCCATATTGATGCTGTGTTGCTGAGCCATAACCACTATGACCATATGGATCTGGCCAGTCTGGAATGGCTGCATACGACTTTTCAGATGCCGATTTATACAGGACTGGGCAATGCTTGGTATTTGCCAGAACATTATACCGTGCATGAAATGGACTGGTGGGAAAACGCCTTTTTTGAAGAGATCAGGATTGTCTATACACCGGCGCAACATGCTTCTGGGCGCGGCATACGCGATCAGAACTGTGCCCTCTGGGGAGGTTTTTCTTTATTGCATGGCAAGGAGCATTGTTTCTTTGCCGGAGATAGTGGCTATGCCTCACATTTTAAAGAAATCCGCAAACGTTTAGGTGCGCCGCGGATCGCCTTGCTGCCAATTGGTGCGTATGAGCCACGTGAACTGATGCGCGCGATTCACATGAATCCGGAAGATGCTTATCATGCCCATCACGATTTGCAGGCCAAATGCTCACTGGCCATTCATTACCGCACTTTTCAGCTGACTGATGAAGACCGTGATGCACCAGAGCATGACTTGCATGAGATTATCAAGCATTCCTCCAAGTTAATTAATCCGTTTTACTGCATACGTGAAGGCAAACGGATTATTGTCTAAACGCTATGCTTGTTCTTGCCAAATGAGTTGAATAGCCACTACAGAAAGCATGAGCATGGCGATATTCATCACCACGGGATTGAATGCCGCAGTGAGTTGTAAAGGTGCGGTAAGTACAATCAGCAGCAGTAATCCTGCAAGTCCCATTATATTTAATCCATGCAATAGAATTGATCTGTTCCATTTCAGAAAGCATACACCCCACAGCATTTCACATCCCCCAGAAAAGCCCACCAAGGTCTTGGCAAATGCCAGCTCAAAACCCATATTTTGCCAGATTGTGATTTCAGCAGGGGACTGGAACAGAATTTTTGGAATCAGTCCTTGATAGAACCAGAGCATTGCCAAACTTAGCCCAATGCTACACAGTACCTGATTGAAAACGGGCTTAGGATTCACGAAGCGCATTTTCCAGAAAATGGCGTTTATTTTCGCCGGAGGGGATCAGGCAATATTCAGTTTTGCCGAATAGCGTGTAGCGATTTAAAGCGATCACACGATACAGAAAATCCCGGATAAAACGCGGAACCAAATAACCTGCGCTCATTAAATTAAATGGAAAACCGAGATGCTGCAGCGCCTTCAGTAATGCAGTCGATTCGGTATACAGTGTGCCATCTCGGATGACAAGCATGGTGGTGCAATGTTCAGTGGACATCTGATAGTGCTCAAGCAGGGCAATACCTAAAGGAGATTGGGCAGAGACCAGTTTAAACTGTATTTTTTTATCGTATTGAATTAAAAATCGTGCCCAGCCATTACAGATCACGCAAACGGCATCAAACACAATGATGTCGTGCTGTTGAATGATGTCTTCAATATTTGGATGCATTCTGGTATTTCTTTTTGTATGAGCTTGCTTCTATAGTGCTGGATACCGCAATAAAAAACCACCCGAAGGTAGTTTTTCTATACATATCTAAAGTGGCTTAGATGAAACTAGGTAGCCCTTTGGCTGGGTCGCTTTCACGAGCCGCTTGAGCATCTGCTACAGTCATCCCCAGTGCTTGTGCTACGCCTTCACCGTAAGCGGGATCACAATGATAACAGTTGCGGATGTGACGGTATTTGATGAAATCCAGGGCATCGCCCATTGCTCTAGCCGTATTATTGAACAGCGCCTGTTTCTGCTGGTCATTCATTAGATTGAACAGGGCACGAGGTTGGCTGAAGTAATCACTGTCATCTTCACGAAAATCCCAGAAATCGGCATCTCCGGTAATTTTTAGTGGCGGTTCCCTGAATTCCGGCTGCTCCTGCCACTGGCTAAAACTGTTTGGCTCGTAATGCGGCAATGAACCATAGTTGCCATCCATGCGGCCTTGACCATCACGGCGGTTCGAATGTACAGGACAACGTGCCGCATTGACTGGAACCTGTGAATGATTTACTCCTACACGGTAGCGCGCTGCATCGGCATAGTTCACTAAACGTGCCTGTAACATACGGTCTGGTGAATAGCTGATACCTGGTACCAGATTGCTTGGTGCAAAGGTGGCCTGTTCCACATCCTGGAAATAGTTCTCCGGATTGCGGTTCAGCTCGAATTCACCGACTTCAATCAGTGGATAATCGCCTTTCGGCCAGACTTTGGTCAGGTCAAATGGATGATAAGGCACTGTTTCAGCTTCCAGTTCCGGCATGATCTGAACGTACATTTTCCATTTTGGATAGTCACCACGTTCGATGGCATCAAACAGGTCGGTCTGGCTGCTTTCACGATCTTTAGCGATTAAGGCTTCAGCTTCAGCATCGGTCAGGTTCTGGATACCTTGCTGGGTACGCATATGGAATTTCACCCAGAAACGTTCATTATTGGCATTGATAAAACTGAAGGTATGACTGCCAAAACCATGCATATGACGGTAGCCGGCCGGAATCCCACGGTCTGACATGACAATAGTCACTTGATGAAAGGCTTCAGGCAGTAATGTCCAGAAATCCCAATTATTGGTGGCACTGCGCTTGTTGGTTTTCGGGTCACGTTTGACTGCTTTATTCAGGTCCGGGAACTTGCGGGCATCACGCAGGAAAAATACTGGAGTATTGTTGCCGACCAGATCCCAATTACCTTCTTCAGTATAGAATTTCAGGGCAAAACCACGAATATCGCGTTCTGCATCGGCGGCGCCACGTTCACCTGCCACTGTTGAGAAACGTGCAAACATTTCGGTTTTTTTGCCGACTTCCGAGAAAATTTTAGCGCGGGTATATTGGGTAATATCGTTGGTCACAGTAAAGATCCCAAAAGCACCGGAACCTTTGGCATGCATACGACGTTCTGGAATCACTTCGCGGACAAAGTTGGCCAGTTTTTCATTCAGCCATAAATCCTGGGCAAGTAAAGGTCCACGCGCACCTGCCGTCATACTGTTCTGGTTGTCGACTACAGGTGCCCCAGCCTCAGTAGTCAGGTGGGTAACAGGACATTTTTTAAAATCTTGGCTCATCTTTCTCTCCAAGTTTTGAATATTTTGTAGTCTCTATTCAGTATTCACAAAATATTGAGTAATTTGCCAAGGGCATGAGGTGTTACTCTATTTTCAATATTTTTATATAAATACTGTTAAGGCCCAAAATGGGATTCACAGGATATGATTGAGTAAAGTTACTCAAATAGGATTTTAAAGGTCAATGAAGACTAATATATTGAAAATTAAAAGTTTACTTTTTGAAAAGTAACGACTTTTCTGCACTCTGACAATATCAAATTCTACTTATTTTGCATAATTCGAATAATGAATGGGATTAAACGAAAATAACAATATCTAAGTCCATAATATATTTTTAACCAAAGATTAAGATAATAACTGTAGAGCATTGTTTAAAATAAATTTTATAACTATTTTATTTTAAATGGTTTTTGACTGGGTCTTGCTCGGCTGAAAGAAAGCATAAAAATGATGAATAAAATAATAAGGTGTTCTGGTTATAGCCCTCATTTTTGCCTCATGTAAAATTCTGTCTAAATGAACTTTTTTTTAAAAAAAGCATTGGCAAATATGCTTGAAAATTAATCAGTCAGCCTTATAATTATCTCACTCCTTCCTCCAAATGATATAGAGAGCAAGATGGCCAAGAAGAAAACAGCCGAGCAGGTGGTGATCCATAATTTTGTGGCAAAACACATGCATGAAGTCAACAAAAGCCAGGTCTTTGTAGATCGAAAGAAAAATGCAAAACGAGGCTACAACAAGCACAGACAAGGGCGATATTCCATGGAAGATCGCCCTTTTTTAATGGCAGCTTAAGGTTTATAAGGTGGTTGGGGGCGATGTGGTGGCTGTTTGGGGTTGGATTTGAGTGGAGAAAGCGGGGCGACTGGCCGGGTACGACGGGTTTGTGAATATTGATTTGGACGACGGGACTGGGTTGAAGATTCATCCGTGATTAAATCACTGAAAAGTTTATGTAGTCTGGTGTGAACAGGCGCTTCAGGGTGAGGGGAATGAGGCTGCGGCCTGGCCTGTTGAAAACTGGCAAATTGATGTTTTTGTTGCTGATAAAGTTTGGCGGCCATCACGGACGGGTCATGTCGGCCTAAACGCCGTCGTTGCGATGCCGAAATTTCAATGCCCAGTAGTGGCGACATTTTAGGCCGTTCGGTAGAGTTGCTGGTCCGATTGCTGGCAGGGCGGGAGCGAGATGAATACGAATCATCAGTATTTTTTCGGGCTTTTAAGGCAGGTGCAATAATAACAATATAGAACACTACACCTACCATGAACAGAATGACCAGAAATTCCATAACCACCTCCACCAATGTCGAGAGTGAGGGGGCTGGAAAAGCCCCGTATTAAGCACCTACCATACGCGTGGCTGATTTCACTATATCTCCCAGACCATGAGTTCTGAAATAATATTCTAACCAGCTTTTTACCATGAGTGGATTGTCCATTTTTAACACATGTTGTAGCAATTCCTGTGCATCACTCATCGGAACATGACAAATGGTTTTACGAACCCGCAGAATATTACTTGAACTCATCGACAGGGTATTAAAGC
This sequence comes from Acinetobacter sp. SFA, assembly GCF_001647535.1. NCBI lineage: Bacteria > Pseudomonadati > Pseudomonadota > Gammaproteobacteria > Moraxellales > Moraxellaceae > Acinetobacter > Acinetobacter sp. SFA. The sequence continues at coordinate 126,909 of NZ_LSZI01000016.1, forward strand.
CCATGGCCATGAGTAAAACGGCAGACAGCGGATCACCCGCCATTTCCCCGCAGATACTGACCGGTTTTTCATTGCGATGACAGTCCTGCACCAGACGGGTCAGGGCACGCATTACTGCAGGGTGCAGGTGTGAATAGACATTGGCCACCCGTGGATTATTACGGTCGACGGCCAACAGATATTGGGTCAGATCGTTGGAGCCGACCGAGAAGAAATCGACCAGTTCGGAAAATTCATCAATCTGATATAGCACGCTGGGAACTTCCACCATAATACCGAGTTTAGGCTTGTTTACCTTGACCTGTTCCTCTTCCTGAATCGCCGCATGATCACGTTCCAGCAGGTAGAGCGCTTCTTCGACTTCACTGACACTGGTCACCATCGGCAGCAGAATATGCAGGTTATTCAGTCCGATACTGGCTTTGAGCATGGCGCGAATCTGTGAAGAAAAAATTTCCGGATGGTCCAGGGTAAAACGAATACCACGCCAGCCGAGTGCGGAATTTTCTTCTTCAATCGAGAAATATGGCAGGTCTTTGTCGGCCCCAATGTCCAGCGTTCGCATCACCACCGGTTTATTGGCAAAGTGACTGAGCTGCTGACGATAAATCGCACGTTGTTCTTCTTCACCTGGGAAGCGGTCACGTAACATAAACGGAATTTCAGAGCGGTATAGGCCAACGCCTTTGGCACCACGTTGCACACCACGGACTACATCAATCATCAGGCCGGTATTGACGAATAGTTTTACCGCTATGCCATCCGGGGTAATCGCATCTTTGGTTTCGTACTGGCGCAGATCTTTAGCAATCTGTTCTTCTTCTTTTTGAATTTCTTTATAGCGACTGCGCAGGCGACGTGGCGGATTAATAAAGACCCGGCCCTGATGCGCATCGACAATCATCTCCACATCATCGAGGGTATTGATTGGCAGTTCGGTTACGCCGACCACAGTCGGAATACCGAGGGCACGTGCCACAATCACCATATGCGAGTTCATGGCACCTTCAGTGGTGACAATCGCGGCAATTTTATCTACCGGTAATTCAACTAGTGCCGCCGTCGAAATTTCTTCACCAATCAGGATGCTTTCATCGGTCAGTTCACGGTGACTGGCATCTGCTTCCTGTAAACGGGCCAGAATACGCCGGCCCAGATCTTTCAGGTCTGCTACCCGCTCACGTAAATAATCATCTTCCATCTGGGAAAATTGTGCCACATGATTGTCAATGACAATCCGCACCGCGCCTTGTGCCCAGTGACCTTCACGGATAAAAGCCTTGATTTCTGCAGGCAGTGCATTTTCATCCAGCATCCGCAAGAATACACTAAACAGTGCGCGCTCTTCAGCCATGAGTGCATCCTGCATCTTGTCATCCAGCCACTGAATTTCTTCACGGACTGAATTCAGTGCGCTATCCAATAACATCAGTTCTTCACTGATATCATCGGCCTCACGTTCCGGTACGGCAGTCAGATCCGCTGGCGGATAAAGAATCACTGCACGGCCTAAGGCAATACCCCCTGAACCGGAAACCCCCTGAAAGGTTTTATAGGCAGGCAGGTTACTCGGTTTACGGAATACATCAATATTGCCGACCGCATGGGCATGCGCAATTACGCCTGAAAGCTGGGCACAGAGCGTAACCAGAAAAGATTCGGCAGCTTCGGAAAAATCCTGTGGCTCCTTGTTTTGGACAACCAGTACGCCCATGACCTTGCGACGGTACATGACTGGAACGCCAAGAAAAGAGTTATAAAGTTCTTCACCAGTTTCTGGCAAAAACAGGAACCGTTCATGTTTAGGAGCATTGTCCAGATTGACAATTTCTTCACGCTGGCCTACCAGTCCTACCAGCCCTTCCCCTGTCTGCAAGGATACATGGCCGACGGATTCCGCATTCAGGCCCTTAGACGCCATGAGTAGATAACGTTGATTGCGTTCATCGAGGAGATAAATCGAGCAGACATCAACCTGCATGGCTTCGGCTACATGATTGACCATGATGTCGAGTGATTCATGCAAACTGGTGGACGCATTGATCTCCTGAACAATACGTCTCAAGGTGTCCAGTTGCATATTCGACATAAGGTCTGCTCCATCAATTCAGAATTTCAGTAATTAAGTTTATTTATAACAATAGCCAAGTAAAAAATCTGCATTATTTATGCGATTTTTTAAGGTTTTTGCTGTGGAAGTTGCTGACACAATTCCACCAAGGCTTTACGATAAACATCACGTTTGAAATTCACGACTTGACCAAGTGGATACCAGTAACTGACCCATTGCCATTGATCAAATTCGGGCGGATCAGACAGATTCAACTGAATATTCTGTGCTGGGGCCGTCAGTTTGAGTAAAAACCACTTTTGTTTTTGACCAATACAGACCGGATCGGAATCCGTACGAATGTATCGATGCGGCAAACGATAGCGCAACCAGCCTTTGGTTTGCGCAATAATCTGGACGTGTTCGGGCAGTAAGCCAATTTCTTCTCTCAGCTCACGATAGAGTGCCTGTTCAGGGGTTTCTCCATACTGGATACCTCCTTGTGGAAATTGCCATGCATTATGACCAATGCGTTTTGCCCATAAAACCTGTCCAGCATCGTTTGCCAAAATGATCCCGACATTCGGTCGGAAACCTTCAGAGTCGATCATTTGGCTACCTAAAAATTGTTTAATTTATGCCTTTGCCATCGGGGAGCATTATTTCGTTATCCAACTCGAAAAAAGCAAAGTTTAAAAATGTTAAAATTGCTATGATCTTAACGAATTTCTATCGACTAGCGGAGATAGATTTACAATTTTTTTCTTAAATTTCAGTTTTAACGAGTATTTTCATGAAATTGGCGCTATTTGATCTCGATCACACCTTGTTAAACACGGATTCGGATCATTCCTGGGGAGAATTTTTGGTCAGTGAGGGCCTGGTCGATCCAGTTCAGCATCGCGCCATGAATGACAAGTTCTATGATGATTATAAAAAAGGCCAGCTGGATCCTTATGCCTATAATGAATTTGTATTCCAGTTTCTGACCCAACATGACAATGATTATCTGGTTGAATTACATCAACTGTTCATGCAAAAAGTCATTCGTCCACAAATGCGTCCTGAAGGTTTTAAAGCCATTGAGCGCCACCGTGAAGCAGGGCATGCCTTAGTGGGAATTACCGCGACTTCAGACTTTATTACCGCACCGATTTTTCGTGAATTCGGAATTACTGAAATTATTGCCACCAATGCTGAAGTCATTGATGGGAAATATACCGGTAAAGTCATCAATACCGCGTGCTATCAGCAAGGCAAGCTGGTGCGACTGGAACAGTGGCTGGAAGGCCGTGACGTAACCGAGTCTTGGGCCTATTCAGATTCAATTAATGATCGTTTCTTGCTGGAATATGCGGATCATGCCATTGCCGTCAATCCGGATGAGCGTTTGGAAACTCTGGCGAAGGAGCAGGGTTGGGAAATACAGGACTGGTCGATCTAACTAGTCCAGCTTTATTAATGTGATTTATTTAGCACAACTTCGGTTGTGCTTTTTATTTGCCTCAATGGAATATTAATGTTTTTTACAGTCCGGCCGAATCAGGCATGCTATGCTCAAACAACAGGACATGATAACAATAGTAAACTCTGAGGTATAAGATATGACTCACGTTCGGCCGCGTATGACACATCTGTTCCAACAGCTTGGCCTGGATGCCAGTGCAGAAGGTATTGCAACATTTATTCACGAGCATCAATTGCATAAAGACCTGACTTTACTGGATGCGCCGTATTGGTCAGAAGCACAACGTCAATTTTTAAGCGAGAAAATAGCCTCTGATGGCGAATGGGCGATTGTGGTGGATCAACTCAATGAATCCTTACATGAAAACTCAACCATTGAAGGATAATTAAAAAGCCAATCCTATGATTGGCTTTTTTAGGTCATCACTTTTAGCGAATCCTTTTCCAGAGGGTGACTTGTGACAGCGTGTGTTGATACTTTCTGGCCGTTTCCCGAATCACAAAAGGCACATCCTGGGGTTCGGCCATCAATTCAAAGTGCTGGGTTAAGATATTGGTCATACCGGCCAAGGTCGTAATATTTTCCCCATCCTGCTGAAAACCGCCCAGCCATTCACTACGCGCCGTATGTTCTTCCAGCCAGGTATAGGGCGAGCTCAGCATTAAAATACCCCCCATATTGATACGCTCATGAATCTGCGCCAAAAAGTCTTTCGGATGGTGTAACCGGTCAATCAGATTCGCTGCCAGAATAAAATCATAGCCGCTAAAATGTGCTTTCAAGTTGCAGGCATCAGCCTGAAAAAATTCCGTTTTAGATGCAAACTGATCCAAAGCGACATCTTCAAGTGAGCAGCTTTTTTCTTCGCTTAATTCACCTTCTAGTGGCAGTTGATAACGTACCCTGTCGCCTTGGGCCAAATAAACTGCCTGCTGGATAAAGCGAGCAGAAAAGTCCAGACCGGTTACCTGATTAAAATAGTGTGCCAGTTCAAAGCTGGCGCGACCGGTGGCACAGCCAATATCTAAGGCACGATGGCACGGCGTTCGCTGAAAATAGGGTTGCGCCAGATGGACCAGTGTTTTGGCAAAATTGGTGACACCAAAATATTCGGTGCCATACTGGAATTCCAGATATTGGGAGACTAGCTGGTCGCTTTCATAGTTTGAAGGGAAATGTTGCAGTGCCTGATCAGAGGCGACATAGCGAAAACCGGCATGCTGGAAGAAATGCCGTCTGAAGGCGTAGCGGGAACTATATAAAGCTTCATTGCCTGCCGAAATCCAGGAGCCGCCTTTCATCAGGTTATGGCGACCGTCAAAGGTCGGTGTACTGAAATCATCATAAAACGGATGCACCTGAAAACCCTGAAATGGATAGATCGGGGTTTCAGTCCACTGCCAGACATTACCCTGAATATCATAAAAATCGCCCTGCTTGAAATGATCGACCGGGCAGGAGCTGGTGCCGTACTTCAACTCGATATTGGCCTGTTCAGGACTTGGTAAATGTGGATCCAGGTCTGAAACCGCATACAGGCGATACCATTCATCTTCAGTCGGCAAGCGAATATTTTTCCCCAGCTGTTGCGATTTCCACTCACAAAAGGCCTTGGCTTCATGATAATTCACTTCTACAGGCCAATCCCAAGGCATCGGTACCTCTTCCAGCATCAGTCGCAGTGACCAGCCCGATTCAGTTTTGCGCCAAAAACAGGGGTAAGCAGCTTGGGAAAATTGCAGCCAGCCTAAACCCTCTTCACTCCAGTAGTGTTCGATCTGATAGCCACCAGCTTCGACAAAAGCCAGAAATTCCTGATTGGATACCAGATATTTGGAAGCTGCAAAAGCCGCTACCTGCGCTTTATGCTGGCCGTATTCATTGTCCCAGCCATAAAATGGATCGTTAAAATCTTTCTTTAGATGGATCTCACCTTCAGGCACAGGCAGCAAGCTGTTATCCGGAGCCATGCCGGTAATGATATTGGCACGCCACTGCGGATGCTGGCGTACATGTTCCAGAGCATGCTGGCGGATCAGTACGGAAGAAGTTTCCAGATGAATCCGTTCATGCTCAATGCCCATGATGATGGTCCACCAGGGATTTTGCCAGTTTAAGGGCAGAGTCAATGGGGCATGTTCAAGAATGTTCAAGATCAGGGCACGCACCTGATGACGATAATTGCGGACTTCCTGCACACTGGGCCAGTCATAATGTACTTTATCCAGATCATCCCAGCTCATCTCGTCCACACCGATTGCAAAAATACTTTCAAAATGCGGATTCAGGCGTTCGCTGATCAGTTTGCTGAGCAGCAGTTTGTTGACAAAAAAAGTGGCAGTATGCGCAAAATAAAAAATCAGCGGATGACGTAAGGTAATCGGTTTCATGAAAAAAGTATCTTCATGCTTGAGACATTCAAACAGTTGCTCATAGGTGTCAAAAGTATTCAGAAAATATTCACGTAAGTGCTGTCGGGCGGTCTGTTCATCGGCAAAATCAAGCGCCGGCGTGGGTAGCAGCATCGGTTTAGCCGAAAGCCATGGGCTGCTGGTACTTTTTTTATCTTTAGAATGGGGTTTTAAGGCAAAATCGAGCTGCATCCGTCAGGCTCCATGGAATAGTTTTAAGCATCCTTCTGCATCGCAAAAGAATGGAATTGTCTTAAAAATACTCGAAAGATATCGCCAAATGGGGGGTATTTAGGTAACAAAATGCTGCATCGTGCTTGATGCAGCATGTTCAGCTACAGCTTAACTTAAATAGGCTAAATAGGCAGAGCACTGTCTTGCATGAGCTGAACCAGAGCCTGTGCCGCTTTGGACTGCGTACGACCAGGATGCCAGACCATGCCCAAACGGCGGTTCATTTCCAGATTAATGTCTAGTTGGTGCAGGTCATGATTTACTAAAGTTTTTGGTAGCACAGACCAGCCCAAACCAATCGATACCAGCATCCGGATCGATTCCAGCGGATTGTTACTCATGCTGACTTTCGGTTTAATACCCTGTTTTTCAAACTCTGCCAAGGTGATCTGCGAGGTATAAGTTTGTGAAGAGGGCAACAGGCTTGGATATTCGAGCAAATCTTCCAGAGACAGATTTTTTTGCTGTGCCAGCGGATGAAACGGTGCCACCACAAAGACCAGAGGATCATTCCAGATGGTCACGTAATTCAGGCGTGCATCACCCCGTGGCGGCAGGGTTAAAAATGCCAGTTCCAGATCACCGGCAATCACCTGTTCATGTGCCTGTTCGGAATCGACAAAATGCACATCCAGGGTCACGTCCGGATAGGCTTGGACATAACGGCGCAAATGGCTCGGAAGATGATGCAGGCCAATATGATGACTGGTACCAATTTTCAGTTTACCCTGTACCAGAGCCTGTTCATGGCTCAAGGTATAATGAATATCACCGAGCTCGTTCAGCCAGTTTTTCACTTTAGGCAACAGGGAATGTGCCGCATGGGTGGCCTGTACGCCACGTCCGGCAGATTCAAACAGTTTGACTCCAAAGTATTCTTCCAGACTGTGAATACGTTTGGTGACGGCAGGCTGGGTAATAAAAAGCTGATCTGCAGCCAGAGATATCGAACCGGTTTCCATGACTTTTACAAAGGCTTCAAAGGCTGCGAGATTCATCTTAATCACCTATAAAGAATTTTTATGCTTAAGGTTATTATTGTTATATTTTAAGAATAAATCAAAGTAAAATTAGTTTATTTATATTAGGTTGCTGAATTACTAAACGTTTTCAACATATTGTATTTTTAAGAAGTTAAAAAAAGATTGCCTCTGCAGGCGGTCTTTCATCAGGAACCCCGACAGAAAATCTTATTAGACGTTAATGTCCTCATTCTGCTGTTGGTTATTACGCTCCCAGATTTTTTCATGAAAAAAGAAAGCAACGGCTTGTACGGTGGGTTCTAACAAACTTAATGCAATGGCCATGGTCAAACTGCCGGTCACCAAGTAACCCACAATCATCGCCACAGTAATGTGCATGATGTAATAGCTGAAAGTCTTTTTAAACATGCGCTGATTGTTGTCTACAAAACGTTGAATATGTGCCATGTCGAAGTTCCTCTAAATAAGTTATCTCTGCCGATGAATAAATAATAATAATTCTCATTTAATTTGTAAAAACGAATATTTTTTATAAAATGATCGGAAAATCTGATTTAAGGAGATAAATAGAAATAATCTGAAAGTCTGATTTAATTCACTTTTTAAAAGATTCCAAAAAGTTTTTTAACTAATAAAAATGATAAATTAGATTTATGTGATTGCAGCGATATAATCAAAATCAGAGAAAGAATTTACCCAGTCCAGTGGAGTATATCGACATGGCAGGCGAGACCCAAACAGTACAAAAGCAAAATGCAAAAACACTATATGACAAGTTGTGGGATGACCATTTAGTAACGCAACGTGACGATGGTTCTGCCTTACTCTATATCGACCGTCACCTGTTGCATGAAGTAACCTCACCACAGGCATTTGAAGGGTTGCAATTGGCTGGGCGCAAGCCATGGCGTTTAAGTGCCAACATTGCTACACCGGATCATAACGTACCGACCTCGAAAAAAGAGCGTGAGCAGGGCGTAGCCGGAATTGAGGATGAAACCTCGCGCATCCAGGTGCAAACCTTGGATGACAACTGCAAGACCTTTAATATTGTTGAATTTGATATTAACGATATCCGTCAGGGCATTGCGCATGTGGTCGGGCCGGAGCAGGGCTTGACCTTACCGGGCATGACCGTGGTGTGTGGTGACTCGCATACTGCAACCCATGGTGCTTTTGGCTGTTTGGCGCATGGTATCGGGACATCCGAAGTTGAACATGTATTGGCGACCCAATGCCTGGTTCAAAAGAAGATGAAAAACATGCTGGTGCGTGTTGATGGCAAATTAGGTCAGGGCGTAACACCAAAAGATGTGGTCTTGGCGATTATTGGCAAAATTGGTACAGCAGGCGGTACTGGTCACGCGATTGAATTTGGTGGTCAGGTCTTCCGTGACATGTCTATTGAAGGTCGTATGACTGTGTGCAACATGGCGATTGAAGCCGGTGCCCGTGTCGGCATGGTGGCTGTCGATGAAAAAACTATCGAGTATGTTAAAGGCCGTCCGTATGCGCCGACTGCAGAGCAGTGGGATCAGGCTGTTGCTTACTGGAATACTTTACATTCAGATGATGACGCATACTTTGACACGGTTGTTGTATTGCAAGGTGAAGAAATCGAGCCACAAGTATCTTGGGGTACTTCCCCTGAGATGGTGATTCCGGTCTCTCAAGCAGTACCGACTTTAGAACAAGCCAAAGATGATGTACAACGCAATGACTGGAACCGTGCCTATCAATATATGGGTTTAAATGCCGGTCAGGCCTTGGCTGAGATTCAGCTGGATCGGGTATTTATCGGTTCATGTACCAATTCGCGTATTGAAGATATCCGCGCTGCAGCCGAAGTGATCAAAGGTCGTAAAGTCGCATCTTCAATCAAACAGGCGATGGTGGTTCCGGGTTCTGGTCTGGTCAAAGCTCAGGCAGAAGCGGAAGGTCTGGACAAGGTATTTGTCGAGGCGGGCTTCGAATGGCGTGAACCCGGCTGTTCAATGTGTCTGGCGATGAATGCTGACAAGTTACAACCAGGCGAGCATTGTGCGTCAACCTCGAACCGTAACTTTGAAGGTCGTCAGGGCAATGGCGGTCGTACTCATCTGGTGAGTCCAGCCATGGCAGCCGCTGCTGCGATCGCAGGTCACTTTGTTGATGTCCGTTCATTTTAATTGGTACGTAGGAGCACAGACATGAAAGCTTATACCGTTGAACAAGGTATCGTTGCACCTTTAGACCGTGCCAATGTCGATACAGATTTAATTATTCCAAAACAGTTTTTGAAATCGATCAAACGTACCGGTTTCGGTGACAATTTATTTGATGAATTGCGTTACTTGGATGAAGGTTATCCAGGTCAGGACAATTCTGTTCGTCCGATCAATCCGGACTTTGTCTTGAACCAGCCACGTTATCAGGGTGCGTCTATTTTAATTTCACGTGCCAACTTTGGATGTGGTTCTAGCCGTGAACATGCGCCGTGGGCTTTGAGCGAATATGGTTTCCGTACCGTAATTGCGCCAAGCTTTGCTGATATTTTCTTTAATAACTGTTTTAAAAACGGTATGTTGCCTGTGATTTTGGCTGAAGATATTGTTGAGCAGTTATTTAAGGAGTGTGCAGCAGCTGAAGGCTATCAGTTGACCATTGACTTGCAGGCACAAGAAGTTCGTACCCCTACGGGCGAAAGCTTTAAGTTCGAAGTCGATCCATTTCGCAAGCATTGCCTGTTAAATGGTCTGGATGATATTGGCTTAACTTTGCAGGTAGCGGATGATATTCGTGCCTATGAAGAAAAAACCAAACAATCACGCCCTTGGGTATTTGCCGAAATTCACGAATAAATCAGCAAAAATTGTCATAGCGTGACTGCGAGGCTCTTGCTAATATCGGAAGATTATTAAGTTTTTTGATTGGGTAAGACAGACATTATGGCGAATTATTGGAAACAGTGGCTTGCTTTAAGTGCGGTATCGGTGATGTTGGCTGCATGTCAAAGCATTGACACGATGAAACTCAAGCATGCCAAAGCAAGTACTGAGAGCAAAAATAATGTCCTGATTTACTGTACAGGGACAGCTGATTGCCAGTTTGAGCGTTTCAACCAGACCATTATCGTCCATGCCGACAATGGCCGCATTGGTGCTGAAGCATTGAAGCAGAAACTGGTACGCTTGCAGGCTAAAAACTTAAATCAGGCCAATCCAGTTTATCTATCCGTGCCAGCAGGACAGCATGAACTGGTCGTGCGTTTTTATCCAATCAGTAAGGATAAAGCAGAAACCTTGCATGTATTCCATCGCTTTCATGCCAATAACCGCTATAGCTTAAAGATGTTCCGTGACCGTAGTGCGCGTAGCAGCAGTTTATTAAATGCTTCGGCACCGGATCCGCTCTGCGTAGATCTGGTACAAGAGCAAAAAACCATTCGTCGTTTTTGCAAACCCTATAATGCAGTCACCGGGATTGCAGAGTTTGTAGAAAAGAAAATTTAACCTCTGTCAGGTCTGAATCTGACGTTTTAAACGGAAAATCTCATGTCTAAACAAATTTTGATTTTAGCTGGTGACGGTATCGGTCCTGAAATTGTCAAAGCGGCAGAGCAGGTGCTGACTCGTGTAAATGAAAAATTTAATCTTGATTTGACATGGGAACAGGGCTTGCTCGGTGGTGCAGCTATTGATGCGCATGGTTCACCGTATCCAGACGTAACGTCTGAGCAGGCTAAAAAAGCTGATGCGATTCTACTGGGTGCCGTGGGCGGTCCAAAATGGGATACGATTGAGCGTTCAATCCGTCCGGAACGTGGTTTATTGAAATTGCGTAGTGAACTGAACCTGTTTGCCAACTTGCGCCCAGCGATTCTTTATCCGCAACTGGCTGATGCTTCAAGCTTAAAAACTGAAATCGTTGCAGGTCTGGATATTCTGATTGTGCGTGAATTAACAGGTGGAATTTACTTCGGTCAGCCACGTGGTATCCGTGAACTGGAAAATGGCGAGAAGCAAGGCTATAACACCGACGTCTATTCAGAGTCTGAAATCAAGCGTATCGCCAAAGTCGCCTTTGAAATGGCCAATTTGCGCGGTGGTAAAGTATGTTCAGTGGATAAAGCCAACGTGCTTGAAGTAACTGAACTGTGGAAACAGACAGTGACTGCGCTAAAAGATGCTGAATATCCTGAAATTAATTTATCGCATATGTATGTCGATAATGCTGCGATGCAACTGGTACGTGCACCGAAGCAGTTTGACGTGATTGTAACCTCGAATCTGTTCGGTGATATCTTGTCGGATGAAGCAGCGATGCTCACAGGTTCAATCGGTATGTTGCCATCGGCATCTCTGGATGAAAATGGCAAAGGCATGTATGAGCCTTGTCATGGTTCTGCGCCAGATATCGCTGGTCAAAACCTGGCAAATCCATTAGCGACGATTCTTTCGGTTGCAATGATGCTACGTTATACCTTCCGTGAAGAAGCAGCTGCAAAAGCGATTGAAGATGCAGTTGGTCAGGTACTGGATCAAGGCTTGCGTACAGCTGACATCATGTCTGAAGGCATGCAAAAAGTCGGTACGGTTGAAATGGGTCAAGCGGTAGTGGCTGCATTAAATTAAGCCAGTTTTGATTAAAAAACGCAGCTCAAGGCTGCGTTTTTTATGGCTGGAATTTCGAATCTGAAAATAATTAACAGGTTCGACCTGAAGTACGGACAGCTGTTGCAATATTATTTTTTAGTAAAAAAGTAATTTTACATTGCAGATCAACATCATAACTGTCTGCAGGGCTGATAGGGATAGGAACGGGTCCATTCCCTGCTGAAGGCAGAGGAATAGAAATAGGACGTTGTACCACATAGCTTAATTGCCGGGCGCTGAGTATGGGGCCACTGACCTGTTGATAACCCAGGCGTTTCAGATCCAGATTTTGATCGATAAACTGACTGCTTTGACCAATAAACTGCTGCAAGTAAGCTTCCCGTTCAGTCGGGGTGGTAGTTGGAGAGTGTGTACAACCGGTCATGCTGATGCATACACCCAAGAGAATCACGGATAGTCGATGAGAAGATAACAACATAATATAATTCACTCCTGCACAGGACTGACTGAAGACTAGTTTAGGCAGAAAATGGCAGGGTGATTGTTGTAATTTGACACACGGTAAAAAGAGGTAGCGTAATGAGTTGGGATGTCTTCATTTAATCCGATACAGGCTCTGAACTTAACTGGAGAAAGTCAGCAAGCTCTGCCGGTATAGCGAATCTCCTGAACAATGTCATCTTTCAAGTCAAACCAGATTTGGCATTTCATCTCGATGTTATAACCTCCATTTGAGGGGGTTGGCATGGGTGCGCCGATTGAGATACTTTGACTAATATTCGGTGTGCCCATTGGAATATTCATATCCCGAAAAATCGTGTAGCTGAGAGATTCTGCGGTTTGAATCGGTTTCTGCGAGGTTTTGAATCCCATGGCACGAAGATCAAGTTGACTGCGAACCTGTGTTGCAGTTTGACCGACATAGGGTTGGAGGGACTGATGCAGATGCTGATTGCCGCCAGTGGCACAGGCAACGAGAAACAAGCTGGAAAGCAGGATTAAGCACTTCATATTCATTGTTTTTATGCATGGTATTTTAATTAAATGAATAATCCAGAAATTATTAGCCCGTGTCAAATTGATTTATTCATGGGTAAATAATTAAAGTCATAAAAAAAGCCACTAACAGTGGCTTTTGCTTACGCTAAAACTTAGCGTGCACGATAGGTGATACGACCTTTAGTCAAATCATAAGGTGTCATTTCAACCTTCACACTGTCGCCAGTTAAAATACGGATATAGTGTTTACGCATTTTACCAGAGATGTGGGCAATCACTTCGTGACCGTTCTCTAAACGTACACGGAACATAGTATTAGGAAGCGTCTCGGTGACAACGCCTTCGAACTCGATGAGTTCCTCTTTATTGGCCATAGCCTACCTGAATGAATAAATTGGGAAGGCGCAAATTATAGTCAATTTTTTTGTAAAAAACAAGATGAAACGGGCGTTAGACTGATCATCTGCCAGTAAAATAAGCGAACTGTCACGATAATTTTTTAACTAAAAAGACACCAGTTTCTGTTGTCAGTTTGGTCAATCACAGTTAATCTAAAATTAATCTTTTTAAGTATAAATGAAGTACATACAAGGAAGGCTTTTGAGTGAGTCAGCTAACGGATGCATCAGTCGTATTACGTTTGGGCTATCAGGCGATTCGTCGTGCAGGGTTGCCAACAGAAGAACTTTTGACCAAAGCAGGAGTTGCTTTAAATCAGGTCGAGGCCAATGACCGTACGCCGCTAAGCGCCCAGTATGCCTTCTGGGTAGCCGCAGAGGAAGTTAGCAAGGACCCGGACATTGGATTGCATCTGGGTGAGCACTTGCCACTTTATCGTGGTCAGGTCATTGAACACCTGTTTGTTTCATCTGAAAACTTTGGTGAAGGACTGAAACGTGCTTTGGCCTATCAGCGACTGATCAGTGATGCATTTGCTGCCAAGTTAGTGATCGAAGATGATCGCTGCTATTTAACCAATGGTGAACAGCCTTTTGCTGAAAGTCTGGTGAATCGTCATTTTACTGAATGCGCCATGTCAGGTGTACTCCGGTTTTTTAAGTTTATTACTGAAGGGCGTTTTGAACCGATTTATATTGATTTCAATTTTTCCAAAGGAGCTCCTGATGAGGAATACTTCCGGGTTTACGAGTGTCCCGTGAGTCTGGGCCAGAAAGAAACCCGTCTGTATTTTGACCCAAGTATTCTGGAATATCCGTTATGGCAGGCTGAACCTGAGCTATTACAGCTGCATGAGCAACTGGCCATTGAAAAGCTGCAGGAACTGGCACGATATGACCTGGTTGGTGAAGTGCGCCGTGCGATTGGCTCTACTTTGGAAAGTGGGGACACCACGCTGGAAACTGTAGCTGCACAACTAAATATCACGCCACGGCGGTTGAGAACGCAACTGAGTGAGGCATGTACCAGTTTTCAGCAGATTCTGTCGGATTATCGCTGTCGTTTGGCCAAGCGTTTACTGGCAAATACCAATGAAAGTGTTGAACGAATTGTGTATCTAACCGGTTTTTCCGAGCCAAGCACCTTCTACCGGGCTTTTAAGCGCTGGACCAATGAAACACCGGTGGAATATAGAAAGCGCAAGCAGCGTTAAACGACCTCCCTGAGTCCCTCCTGAAAGGAGGGATTTTTCATTACGGTATTTTCGTAGGTTGTAGTTCCTCCCTCAAGTAAAGGGAGGTTAGGAGGGATTTAAAAATTAAGCTTTTAATTCGGCATGTTCAACCAATGTGGCCCTAAGGGTAATTCCGGTAATTCAAACTGCGCCGGATAGTCGGCATGAATAAAATATAAACCATCTGCAGGTGCGGTCACGCCAGCAGCTTTACGGTCTTCTGCCGCGAAAATAGTATCAATATGCTCGGCAGCATACATCCCCTGACCAATTTCCAGTAAACAGCCCATAATGTTTCGTACCATATGGTGCAGGAAACCATCGGCTTGAATGTCGAGCACCAGATATTGACCATGCCGGATCAGACGGCAATGACTGACATGGCGGACTGGCTGATTGGACTGACAGGCGGCAGCGCGGAAGCTTTCAAAATTATGTGTGCCTTCAAACTTTTTTGCGGCCCGTATCATCTGTTCGACATCGAGCGGTGCATAGACATGGGTGACCTGTTTATGCAGCAAGGCAGGACGGACAGGATGATTATAGACCACATAACGATAACGGCGCGCCTGTGCCTTAAATCGGGCATGGAAACTCTGATCCATTTCCTTGATCCACTGGATCGAGATATCTTTAGGTAGCTGGCTATTGCAGCCCATCAGCCAGCCACGTTCTGAACGCAGGGCATCGGTATCAAAATGCGCCACCATATTGGTGGCATGTACACCCGCATCCGTACGGCCGGCACCATGCAGGCTAATGGGTTGATCGGCAACTTTGCTCAGGACCTTTTCAATGGTTTCCTGTACACTTGCAACTCCCGGCTGTTGAGTCTGCCATCCCCGATAATGCATTCCACAAAACTCAATTCCCACCGCAAAACGCTGCATAATGACCTCAAACCTTATTGATCGTACCAATGACGATGCCATTGCTCTACAGTGTCGTATTGTAAATACATTTTCAGGGCTTTTGCATACAGATCCGCATGTCCATAACTTTCATTCAGTAAAATTTTGCAGTGATTGACCCATTCTGCAATGGCATAGCGCTGATCTGTCGCACCAAAAGGAACTTGGGTAGTCAAAACAGAAATACAACCCCGATCATACAGCTGATTAAGGAGCGCAATCAGGGCATCATTGACTGCAAGATTGCCAGTACCGAAACCTTGCAGAAATAAAAAATGGGGTGGTCGCGCCAATAAGGTATTTAGATTATTCAGCTGCTGAGCCAGATCGATCGGCTGCATCATGATACTCATGCAGTTAAATCCAGCCGCTTTTGCAATATCTTCTGCCCTGACCTGATAGCATGCTTGACCGGTTGGGATGGCAATGCTGGCATCAAGACCGGAGAAGGCATTGAGCTCGGTAGTATGCTGTTTGAGGGCAGTTTGTGCATGTAGCAACCGATGATGGAATGCCAGATAGACCCCGGCGCTACAGGTGCCAACCGAATCTAATGCAAATCTAAGGTTATCCAGAGCATCACTAAATTCGCGCTGTTGATCCCCTTGAGCAGTCAGCAGCGGGTACTGGCTACCGGTCAGCACCACGTGTGCTGAGTCTGCAATCAGGTGTGCGAGAACTGCACTGGCATAACTCAGCGTATCAGTACCGTGAATAATCACAAAATGCTGGATCTGCCGAGATTGTAGTTGCTGAATAAACTGTACCAGTTGCAGCCAATCAGTTGCCGTACAGGCACTACTGTCCTTAATGACGGGTGCCTGATGGTATTCGACGAAATGCTGCTCTGCAAGCACCTCTTCGAGTTTAGGAATAAATAAATCAGCAGGCATTGGTGCGAGAGGATCTCCCACGCAGCCGAATGTGCCGCCCATATAAATTAATGCAATATTTTTTATCATAAAAAAAGCAGCCAACTTTTGACTGCTTTAGTTTAAATCGAAATGCATCAGGATGCGATTTGATTCAGTAATTGCTCTGCTCGTTGTTTCTGATCAGCTGTATATTCGGCTTCTCGTTCTGCAATAATTTCACGTGCAGCAACATAGGCACCGAGCTGAATATATTGCTGGGCAAGGTCCAGGTTAAGACTTGCTTCATTAACATCCAGTAATTCCGGGAAAGATTGCACCAGCGGATCATGCTGGTTGACCGCTACAGAACTCTCGAAATTCATTGCTGGGGCAGCAGGTGATTCTGGTATGGTTTCTAAATGATCTAATTTAAAATCCATTCCTGACAGATCTGGCTGTGCAGCCGGTTCTGCTACAGGAGTTGTCGCTGTCAAGCTGGACAGATCCAGCTCAGTCGCTGGTACCGCAGTTTTTTCAGCTGTTGGAGCTGGCGTGTCAAGCGAAAAAGAAAAATCTAGAGGTTTGATGTCTTCTGTTACTGCTGGCGCTGCTTCAACCTGCGCAGGCGGTTCCACATCCAGTTTAAAGTCCAGAACAGGTGCTGTTTCTGTTGCAGCTGCAGGCGTAGTTTGAGAGAGGGTGGTGGAAATATCCTGAACTTCAAAATCTACAGAAGGCGCAGCAGGTACAGGTGTATCGTCAGCTTTTGCTGTTTCTACTGGCGTGGTCTTTGGTTCAAAATTGAATTCAAGCGGCTGAATATCTGCTACAGGTTCTGCAACAGGAGCTGGCTGGCTTGATTGAAAGTCCTGCTGCAATTGTTCAAATGCCAGTTCATTTGAAGGCGCCGGTGCAACCAGGTTATCAAAGGCATCTGAAGCGGCTTCTGGTGTAGAGGAAGTTTTAGGCTGGGCACTTGGAAAATCAATCGTTTCTTGAACAGCAGATAACGATTTCTCAAATTCACGCTGTTTCGCTTCAGCCTGAGCCAGAATATCTTCTAGTCCCAGAGAGCGGACATGGTTAATCAGCTGTGAAATCGCAAACTCGTCTTTTTGCAGGATATGGATATCCAGTAGCAGCAGATATAATTCGTGTTGAGAGTTATCCCGGTTCAGTGCCTGATTGATCTGTGCTTCAGCTGCAAAAAAATTACGTTCCTGAATCAGGCCTTCAATTTTCTTGCGTGTTTCTGCTGATAATGGTGTTGCTGATTTTTTTGCGACCGCGACTGGCTCAACCACTTTAGTTTTTTGTGGGGCTGCTTTTGATGCAGAGCCAGTTTTTTTCGCTTTTACCGTTTTAGTTTTTGCTTTATCTGATTCTTGAGCATCTTGTCTTTTTTTAAAGACAATTAATACGATGATCAATATCACTAATGGAATCACATAAATCAGCATGTTTTACCCCTTGGGGATAGAGTAGTTTAAGTTCGCCTATCCCAATAAATCGTCATGTGTAACTTTTTAATTAATTGGCTTTTTATCTGCTTGTTGGGCTTTGAGCTGTTGTTGTAGCTGGGCCAGACGCGCATTTAATAACTGAATTCTGTGATCCTTCTGATTGAGTGCCAATTCTAATTCAGTTACGTTTCTCTGTAATTTAACGGTTTTTTCTCGGGCTGTCATAACTTTTAATGACAATTCCTTTGATGTTTGATTGCGTTCTGTGTTCTGGTTTGCAGAAAGCTGTCCAGAATTGTGCTGGTTCTCAGCCACCAGACTCATTTCTGCCTGATTCAAACGGTATTTTGTTTTGCCAGCAGGCTTGGAAGGTCGCTCTGTCTGAGATGCTGCAGAGACTTTAATGGGTGCAGGTGTGGTATGGGCCGAGTTTAAGTTGAGTGCTGCACCCTTACGTAGACGATTGGCATTTCCACCAATAAAGGCATGCTCATTGTCTTTTTTAATTTGCTGCATGACTTCATTGACCGGACGCTGCTGCTGTTCGGCAATTCTTGAAGCAATCTCCCACAATGACTCATTAGATTGAACCACATAAGTCGGTTTAACCTGGTTTGAAGTTGCTTGGACTGGTTTAGCTTTGGCAGTTGCGGGAGGTGGAGTTTTCACCGGATGGGCAGAAGCAGCAGCTTTTCTGGCTTGCTCCTCAGCAAACTTCTTCACCAAAGGATCACTGGAGGCTGTCTGGTGATCAGAACCGGATTCTGCAGCTTTCTGTACAGCTTCTTTATTTTGCCCTGACGTGGTTTGATTTTCTGGCAACATACTGGCTGATTTGCTTGGAGTTGATGCTGCAGTAGCGGGCTTTGGTACGGCATCTGAAGCTTGGGTCTGGGATGCCGTGACAGATTCGTTTTTAAGCACGGGAGCGACCGTCTGAGCATGAATTGCTGTCGTGACAGTTGGCGCAGACGATGCAGTTTTAGGAATCGAAGTGTTCGATAAGGCAGGGGGTGTTGTCGATTGTAATGCCAGCGGCTTTTCTAAAACCGGTTGCTTGTTTAGGGATGTGGAGGCTGCAATATTGTAATGGCTGCTTACGGGTAAGTTCAGCGCAATATCTTTTTCACTGACGACTACAACTGGCGCAAGCGGACGTTCATTCTGTTTTAGGCTTGCCTGTAACAAATCGGTTTTAGGTCTTAAAGTGGTACGCACATGTTGCAGGCGTGCAGCATTACCTTCCTTGATTTTGACAATAATATTAAGTTCCCGATCCGTCATTGGTCGTGAAGAGGTAATGGTAATAACACCTGTGCCATTATTGCTGCGCCGGGTAAAAAAGTTCAGATGACCCGGTGGCTGATGCGATGCACCAATTGACATTAAATCTTCAGGCGAAGCCAGACTGACCTCAATGGGTAAATTGATGTCAGACTGCCGGAAGGTCATTTCTGCATAAAGTAATTCCCCAGGTGCAGACTGGATTTGTACTGGATCTACATTTATCGCATGAATATTTTGTGAAGCAACAATGGCTAAAATGGCAAGCTTTAATTTGTTATATACAGTCATCTGTGAGCTCAGTCATTATCGCATAGCGAAAATTATAGATTAACGGGATGTTTGTTTTTTGTAAAATACTTACTTAATAGTTACACAAAAAAGCCGATCAATAAAGATCGGCTTAGGGCTTTATTTCCTGACGGAAACTTAAGCGTTCTTATAGTCAATCAGAATACGCAGCATACGGCGTAATGGTTCAGCCGCACCCCAAAGTAACTGGTCACCTACAGTGAACGCACCCAGATATTCTTTACCCATATTCAGCTTGCGCAGACGGCCGACTGGAACGCTTAAAGTACCTGTTACAGCAACAGGAGTCAGATCTGTCATGGATGCTTCGCGAGTATTTGGAATCACTTTAGACCAGTCATTGGCACCTGCAATGATGTCTTCGATCTCATCCAAAGGTACATCTTTTTTCAGTTTCAACGTCAATGCCTGAGAGTGACAACGCATAGCACCAATACGCACACAGTGACCGTCAATCGGTACGATCTGCTGGTTGCCCAGAATCTTGTTGGTTTCAACCTGGCCTTTCCATTCTTCTTTCGACTGGCCGCTTTCCAGCTGCTTGTCGATATAAGGAATCAATGAACCTGCCAAAGGTACGCCGAAGTTTGCAGACGGGAAGCCTTCACCACGTTGTAATTCAGCTATTCTGGAGTCGATATCCAGAATTGGAGAACGTGGATCATCCAGCAACTCTTTGGTATTGTTATATAAATAACCCATACCATTGATCAGCTCACGCATGTTTTGCGCACCAGCACCGGAAGCTGCCTGATAAGTCATAGAAGTTGCCCATTCCACCAGATTGTTCTGGAACAGACCGCCCAAGCCCATCAACATCAGGGAAACCGTACAGTTACCACCGACAAAAGTTTTGGTGCCTTTGACCAGACCATCTTTGATCACGTTCATGTTGACCGGATCAAGTACGATAATCGCTTCATCATCCATGCGTAAGGTGGATGCTGCATCAATCCAGTAACCGTTCCAGCCTTCCGCTTTCAGTTTCGGGAAAACTTCAGAGGTATAGTCGCCACCTTGGCAGGTAATAATGACATCCATTTGCATCAGACTATTGATGTCTGTCGCATCCATAAGTGCTGGGGCAGTCTTACCGCCAAATGCCGGTGCTTCACCACCCGCATTACTGGTAGAGAAATAGAAGGGCTCAAAATGAGCAAAATCATTCTCTTCAACCATACGTTGCATAAGGACGGAACCAACCATCCCGCGCCAACCGACCAGACCTACTTTCATGTCACTTTGCCTCGGTGCGTTAAAAAAATCAAAAGGGATTCGAGTGTATCAAAAAGGGAGGTGACTGCAAGTGCTACACAATCAAAACATCAATATTCTTGAGAAAAATATCTACTTTATGATACATACAAAATTGATAACGTCACTTTTCTTTTAGAAAAAATAACAACTTATTAAAGAGCGCACTTATGATATGGGTTATCCAAATTATGGCAATCATTGTCATTTGGTTAAGTTTCTGGTCACTGATCCCGAGTGACCAATGGTGGATTCGAGGTGCGGATTTCCCAAGGTTACAAATTCTGGTTGTGGGCTTTATCACCTTTGTGCTGTTTTTAGTGCTTGAGCATCCCTGGACGTGGTTTAACCAGCTACTTTTTATTGGTCTGATTGCTGCCTTGGCCTATCAGCTCAAAATGGTATTGCCCTATACCTTTGTCTGGAAAAACCAGGTCAAACAGGTCAAGCAGGATCAGCTGGATCCGCAGCGACAAATCTCCCTGATTGTTTCAAATGTACTGACCACCAATAACCAATATCATCTGCTGATTGAACAGATCCAGACCCATCAGCCAGACCTGGTCTTAACGCTGGAAACGGATCAAACCTGGCAAAATGAACTGTCAGTGATTGAAGCAGATTATACTTATCGTGTAGCCGTACCTTTGGATAACTTGTATGGCATGCACCTGTATAGCAAGCTCAAACTCAGCAATACTCAAGTCAAGTTTATTTTAAGTGATGAGATTCCTTCAATTCATACCACTGTGATCTTACGCTCGGGACAGCCGGTACGACTTTACTGTCTGCATCCAAAACCACCGAGCCCGACCGAGGCCAAAGATTCCACCTTGCGTGATGCTGAATTGTTGATTGTGGGTGATCAGATTAAAGATATGGATGAAAGCTGTATCGTCATGGGTGATCTGAATGATGTGGCTTGGTCACGTACCACACGGCTGTTTCAACGCATCAGCGGACTATTGGACCCCCGGGTGGGACGTCATTATGTAAATACTTTTCATGCCGATTATCCTTTTTTCCGCTGGTCGCTCGATCATGTTTTTCATAGTACCGATTTTGCCCTAGTACATATGGAGCGTCTCCCCCATGTAGGCTCTGATCATTTTCCGGTGTTTCTGATTTTACAAACTGGTCGGGTGTTCGAGCATATTCAGGAAGAATTAGAGCAGACCGAAGATGATGAAGAAGAAGCCCAAGAAGCTATCAAAGAGGGGATTCAGAAAGCAGATAAAGAGGAAAAAACAGTGACTGATGAAATTGCGATGGCTTATAAAGAAGGCGGTAAAATTTCTTAGGTTTTTAGAAGAAAAGTGTACGATATTGCTTACAGGAGTTTGCGCTTCTTGCGAATGGGAAAAGCTGTGGAATCTGGGTATTCTAGGTTTATCAGCACAAGGAGTCGAGAAAGGATATTCTCATAAGGAAGACGAAGCTGAATGAAAACATCATGGACATGATGATGAAAGGGAAATCACAAATAAGCAGAACTAATTATAATATGTGGAAGCACAACCTCATTAACCCGAGTTTTACAGGATGTAGAGCTCGGGTTAAGTTATTTTAAGTGTCTATTTTTATAATATATTCTTGATGATAAGAATAATTTATCTAATTTAATGCCGTATTTTGCGAGTAATGGGTATTAATCCCTAATTACTCATGAAAACGCAGTCAATGAAACAGCGTATTTCAGCACTACTTTTTGAATCAGTGGCCTGTCACTGAAAATTGTAAAGTGATCCAGGATTTTAAGTTATGGTTTAAAACCCCGGAATTAAACCGAATCAGTAAATTGATTTATAGCCTTCAGGGCGGGTCTTAAAGCGGCGGTGGAACCACATATACTGGGTCGGTGCGATGCGTAACTGCTGCTCGATCACCAGATTCACGCGAGTGGCATCCTCGACTTCATTTTCACCAGGGAAATTTTCCAGTGCCGGTTCAATGAGCACATGGTAGCGCGGATTTTTGATATCGCCATGACGATAAAAATATAAAGGAATGGCAGCCGCTTTAGTCATTTTCAGTAAACGACGATGTGCGGTTACAGTTGCGGCCGGGACGCCAAAAAAGGGTGCCATCACCCCTTGTTTTAACCCATAATCCTGATCCGGACTGTACCAGATGGCATGGCCATTTTTCAGGTTGCGTACCAGCCCACGCATATCGTCATGATCAATCTGATGAGCATAAATTGTGGCACGACAACGATAAATCAGCATGTCCAAAAGAGGATTGTTCTGCGGACGATAAACCACATCTGGTTCAAAATACTGTGCACAAAGATAACCGCCAGCATCCAGCAAGGTGGAATGCGTACCTAAGAGCAGCATGCCTTGGCCTTTATCTTGTGCCTGCTGAATATGTTCTAGGCCTTCGATACTGACACGACCCTGAAACCATTTCGGGCTATACCAGGCATTTAAGGTCTCAAACAAACCCAGCATTTGGTCAATAAACACCTGACGTGCATTGTCCTGTACCTGCTCTGCAGACCATTTCGGAAAACAGACTTGCAGATTGCGAAGTGTAGTTTCACGGCGCGATTTAAGGTATTTAAAGGAAAGCTTGCCTAGCCAGGCAGCCAGACGGTGCTGAATGGCCCAGGGTAAGATTGCCAGAATCATCAGGAAAATAATGCCTAGCCAGTTACCCCAGTATTGAGGTAACAGGAATGACCATTGAAATTCACCGGGTTGATATGCAGGCTGGGTACTCATAGAACAACATAGGGCTAAAAGATTAGCAGCAGTCTAACAGAGAAGATTCTTGAAATAAAAAAGCATCTGTCCGAATACAGATGCTTTAATAAAGACTGGGAGAATATTTAGCCGTTATTCATATTGTCCAGCTCTTCCCAGCGCTCTAATTTTTCCAGTAACAGCTCATCAATTTCTGACAAACGGTTAGAAAGTTTCAAGGCTTTATCAGAATCGGTTACGAATAAAGCACCATCAGCCAGTTGAGCATTGATCTCGGTCTGCTCTTTTTCCAGCGCTTCTATTTCAGCCGGAAGTTGCTCAAGTGCACGCTGGTCCTTGTAGCTAAGCTTAACTTTTTTGGCAGCGACCGGCGCAGTCTCGGCTTCTGCTTTGGTCATGGCTTTTTTCACGGCACTTTTTTGGTCAACTACAGTTTGGTCCGGACGCTGTTCCAGATAATCCTGATAACCGCCAACATATTCGTCAATATTGCCCTTACCATCAAAGACCCAAGTAGATGTCACCACATTGTCCATGAAGGCCCGGTCATGCGAGATCAACAGTAAGGTGCCTGTATAGCCACTGAGCATTTCTTCAAGTAACTCTAACGTTACCATATCCAGGTCATTGGTTGGCTCATCCATCACAATCAGATTTGATGGTTTAAGTAACAGTTTCGCCAACAGGATACGGTTACGCTCACCACCCGACAAAGCTTTGACTGGTGTACGGGCACGTTCTGGCGAAAACAGGAAATCTTGTAAATAACTATAGATATGACGGCGGTTACCATTCACATCCACATGGTCAGAACCTTCTGACACGTTATCTTTCACTGATTTTTCCAGATCCAGCGCATTACGTAACTGGTCAAAATAGGCCACTTCAAGCTGCGTACCGGTCTTCACCGTGCCACCGTGTTCTATCTCACCCAGAATGGCTTTAATGAGTGTAGTTTTACCCACACCGTTATCGCCGACCAGACCGATACGATCGCCACGGAGTACAAGTGCGGAGAAATTATTGATGATCGGTGCATTGTCACCGAATTTCACACTCAGGTTCTCGATTTCAAACACCAGTTTGCCTGAGCGGTTGGCATCCTGAGTTGCCATCGTCACTTTACCTTGCTGTGAACGACGTGCCTTAGATTCTTCACGCAATGCTTTCAGGGCACGGACACGGCCTTCATTACGGGTACGACGGGCTTTGATGCCCTGACGGATCCAGACTTCTTCTTCAGCCAGCTTTTTATCGAAGAGCGCATTTTGTTTTTCTTCAGCTTCCATTTGCTGCGCTTTCAGGTCTAGATAACGTGAATAGTTACCTTCATAACTACGCAGTTGACCACGATCCAGCTCTACAATACGGGTGGCAATGCTATCGACAAAGGCACGGTCATGCGAAATAAATAGTAAGGTTAAATTATTCTGATCGAGCAGAAATTTTTCCAGCCATTCGATACTTTCTACATCCAGGTGGTTCGTCGGTTCATCCAGTAACAGGACATCGGGTTGGGTAAGTAAAGCACGTGCCAGCAGGACACGACGTTTACGACCACCGGACAAATCGGCAAGATCTGCCTCCGGGTCCAGTCCCATTTTACTTAAAATCGAATTGACCTTGGTTTCCAGCGCCCAGCCATCCAGCTGATCCATTTTGTGTTGCAGGTTCCCCATACGCTCACAGGCGTCCATGTCACCTAGCACACAGGCTTCACTGGCTTCATGATAGGCACGCAACACTTCAGCAGCTTCACCGGCACCGTCTGCCACGATATCGGCCACTTTACCTGAATCCATTGGCACATCTTGTGCCAGCATGGAAATGGTAATGCCATTTTGTAAGGAAACTTCACCGCTATCCGGCAGCAAGCTTCCTTCAATCAGCTTAAGTAAGGTAGACTTACCCTCACCATTACGGCCAATCAAACACACTCGTTCGCCGCGTTCCAAGTTAAAATTCGCGCCGTTGAGCAGGGCAGGTCCACCAAACGCAAGTTGGACATCCCTAAGGGTAATATAGGCCATAATGTTTCCTGAAATCCCCCAGTGAGGACTTTAAATGACTAAACAACAAAATCTAAATGATCAGGCGTCATTTTCCGCACCCATTGAAGATTTGCAAGTGCGAATTGCATTTTTAGACGATTTAGTTGAACAGTTGAATGATCAGGTGGCCAAACAGACTCTGGAAATTGCTGACCTGAAACAGCAAATGCAGCTGTTATATCAACGTGTTGAGTCCTCCGATCTGTCTAAAGGTATTGCAGAATTTGATCCAGTTGCAGATCGGCCACCGCATTATTAATTTGCAAGCAATGATTTAATTACAAGAATGACCCTTAGCTGATCTAAGGGTTTTTTAATCAAAAATAAAGATAGACCAATTTATAAACCTCAGAAACGAGGAATATTTTTTTGAATAAGACTTTAAAGTGTATAAAATTAATAAAGCGCAGTGTAATCATCAGACGTAAAAGAAATTTTCCTGTTAGCCACCTGTATTCCCGTTGGTAAAAAAAGCTTTCTTGCCGGCATTTCCTATCTTGGGGGAGATTCTGTCAAAACAGGTCTATAGCAGTGCCATCGGCAGATTATCCATAAAATTATTTGACCTTTCACTCACTTCCTACTCTAATAATGGCTCTCAGGTACATTCCGGAATTGCGTCCCATGCACCCAAAAGTTGTTCTACTCGATCTCGAAAATAATTTCCCCACAGCCAAGCTAATGCGTGAGATTGTGGCGCATTATTCGACTTTATACCTGTTTAGCTGTGCCGGAAAATTTGAATTCTCCTTAGAGGATTTAACCGAGCTGGCTGGCTGGGTGAGTAGTGGTCAGGTTGTAGTACTGGACACGCCTGATTCACCTCAGAAAGAATATGAGTATGCCGTGATCGTCGGACAGCTCATGGCGCTATTAGAGCCGGAAACCGAGGTTGAGCTGATTTCGGCGATGGACAGCAGCGAGATGTTGCAGCAGATGCTACAGGCTTCTGATATTCCGTGTCACCTGATTCAGATCCAGCCTGATGAAGTCACTATTGCAGCAGATCATGCCAAAAACTACCTTCCTAGTGTGGAAGCCATCAAGAACAAGCCTGCCTTGCAGCTGGTAAAAAAATACTGTGATGCTTTAGGCAAAATGAGCGGCAAGCCCCATACGGTGGAAAGCCTGAAAAATTCAGTGGCGAATATTCTGCAAGTGATGCCGCTAAAAGCCCAGCATGTGGTCGGCATGTTGATTAACCTGAAAATTGTCAAACGTTATGACGAGCAAATCAGCTTCCGGAAAAAAGTCCTGAAGCAATGGCTGCAACTCGATTTAGATGAACAAAGTCCGGTTGAAAATCCAAAACTCGATCAGGTCATTTCCCAGCTAAAAGTTGATGAGGCTCCTGTTGAATCTGAATCGCTCAAGTCACCGATCCAGTCGGCCCAGCAGGACCTGTTCAAGAACTTTGGCCGGATTGATCCGGTACAACTCGAAGTGGCGCGTAAACTGCGTGAATTGCAGGGTGATAAACCCAAAGACATTTATGAATTACGTGATTTACTGGAACAGTTATTTCCCAAATCGGATATCCGCTTGCTGCTTAAGGAGCTGATCGAGAAAGGTTATATTTACTGGAATGGTCATGAAATTTTATATAGTCATGAAATGTTCCTGAATTAATTTCATCGTGCAAACTTGCGTTTTATATTCTGCTTATGCAACTCTAATAATAGAACATAAAGGTTGAACTATGGAAAACACTGGAATCTGGGTGACGGTGGTCATCATCATTTTCGTTATAGGGTCGATTTTCGGATTGCGCGTGAGTCCGCGAGAAAAAGCCTTGGGACTGATGCGTGACAAAGCCCGTAAAATGGGTCTGCATCCACGTTTGGTAGTGGCACCAGACTGGACCAAAATTCCCAAAGCGACTGAAAGCCGTGCCAGTATGGTTGCGTACTACAGTGTGTTGATGCCGGAAGCCCGTTTGCCCCTGATGCGCGCCCGTGTTGTCGATAATAAACTCGAAATTGTGCAGGGTGATGAGAAATTTAAAGATTTTCCCATTGCATTAAAAGGCATTTATGCTATTGATATGCAGGCCAACTGTGTCGGCATGTATTGGGATGAAGAATCTGACCTTAGAGCAACACAACTTGATGACATCAAGGCACTGTTACATGCTTTGGCTGAATTTTAATTTAGAAATAAACAGGATTAACGGTTAATTATGGCGAACGCTCCTCGGTCCACATCAAAAAGCAGCACAGCGAAGTCTCCCGACGCTGGAAGTAAGCGTGCCCTAGTGATTGTGGAGTCGCCTGCAAAAGCGAAAACAATCAATAAGTACCTTGGTCCGAACTACATCGTAAAATCATCGGTGGGTCATGTACGTGACTTGCCGACAGGCGGTTCTGTAAAATCGACAGAGAAAAAGCCGGCGACACGTACCAAACTGACAGATGCAGAAAAAGCTGAAAAATCACAACTGGCCCTGATTAACCGCATGGGGGTTGATCCGGAACATGACTGGAAAGCCAAATACGAAGTCCTCCCTGGCAAAGAACATGTGGTTGCCGAACTGAAGAAACTGGCATCGCAAGTCGATGAAGTCTATCTGGCAACGGATATGGACAGGGAAGGGGAAGCGATTGCCTGGCATTTAAAAGAAGTCATCGGTGGTGATGATTCGCGTTATCAGCGTGTAGTGTTTAACGAAATCACCAAAAATGCCATTCAGGATGCCTTCAAGCATCCTGCACGTCTGGATACCAACAAAGTCAATGCGCAGCAGGCACGCCGCTTCCTCGACCGCGTGGTGGGCTTTATGATTTCGCCATTGCTGTGGGAAAAAATTGCCCGCGGCTTATCGGCAGGCCGGGTACAGTCGGTTGCTGTGAAACTGGTGGTAGAGCGTGAACGTGAAATTCGTGCCTTTATTCCTGAAGAATACTGGCAGGTATTTGCTGATACCAAGACGAAAAAAGATGAGATTCGTCTTGAAGCAGTCAAGCAAAATGGCAAGACGCTCAAACTGCGCAACAAAGATGAAACTGATGCGCTTTTAAACCTGATCAAAGATGCCGAATACAAAGTCATCAGTCGTGAAGATAAACCGACCAAGGTCAATCCAAGCGCACCGTATATCACTTCAACCTTGCAACAGGCCGCCAGCACTCGCTTGGGCTTCTCGGTGAAGAAAACCATGATGCTGGCGCAGCGTTTGTATGAAGCCGGTTTTATTACCTATATGCGTACCGACTCCACCTTCTTGAGTGATGATGCAGTCAATATGGTACGTGGTCATATCGAAGCCGAGTTTGGTGAAAAATATTTACCTGCCAAGCCGAACCGTTATGGCAATAAAGCCGGTGCGCAAGAAGCGCATGAAGCCATTCGTCCATCGAATGTCGCACTCAAAGGCGATAGTCTTGCCGGTGTAGAACGTGATGCGCAGCGTCTGTATGACCTGATCTGGCGTCAGTTTGTGGCCTGCCAGATGACACCTGCAGAATATTTATCATCAACGATTTTAGTGGATGCTAATGGGGTAGAACTCAAAGCCAAAGGTCGTACCTTGGTGTTTGACGGTTTCACTAAAGTACGTGGTCAGAACAAGTCGGATGATGATGTGCTGTTGCCTGCTGTGAAAGTGGGTGAAGTATTAAAGCTTGAAAAGCTCGATCCTTCTCAGCATTTTACCAAGCCACCGGCACGTTTTACCGAAGCCTCACTGGTGAAAGAACTCGAGAAGAAAGGCATTGGCCGTCCATCGACCTATGCTGCGATTATCTCGACCATTCAGGATCGCGGTTATGTGAAACTGGACAATCGTCGTCTCTATGCCGAGAAGATGGGCGAGATCGTGACGGATCGTCTGGATGAAAGCTTTAACAACCTGATGAACTATGACTTTACCGCAGACCTTGAAGGTCAGCTCGATAAAGTCGCAGATGGTGAACGTAACTGGAAAGAGCTGTTAGACAGCTTCTACGGCGACTTCAAGCAGCGTTTGACTACGGCACAGGGTGAAAACGGCATGCGCCGCAATCAGCCTGTGGAAGTCGATGCGGTACATTGTAAGGAATGTGACCGTCCGATGCAGATCCGTACCGGAACAACGGGTGTATTCCTGGGTTGTTCGGGTTATAACCTGCCACCCAAAGAACGTTGTAAAGGCACGCTAAACCTGACTCCGGTTGAATCTCTGGCAGCTTTGTCAGATGATGATGCGGCAGAAACTGCAGACCTGATGTCAAAAAAACGTTGTCCAGTCTGTGGCACTGCAATGGACAGCTATGTGATTGATGGCGGTCGTAAACTGCATATCTGCGGAAACAACCCGGATTGTGATGGTTATGAGCTGGAAGAAGGCGAGTTCAAGATCAAGGGCTATGATGGTCCGAGCATTCCATGTGATAAATGTGATGGTGAAATGCAGCTGAAGACGGGTCGTTTTGGTCCATACTTTGCCTGCACCAGCTGTGAGAATACCCGTAAAGTTCTGAAAAATGGTCAGCCTGCGCCACCACGCGTTGATCCGATCAAGATGGAACATCTGCGTTCCACCAAGCATGACGATTTCTTTGTGCTGCGTGACGGTGCAGCCGGTTTGTTCCTGGCAGCAAGCAAGTTTCCGAAAGTCCGTGAAACCCGGGCACCGAAAGTGGCAGAATTGCGTACCGTGGCCGACCAGCTCGACCCGAAATACCAGTTTATCTTGCAGGCACCGGATGTTGATCCTGAAGGGAATGCAACGCTGGTGAAATTTAGCCGTAAGAACCAGTCACAATATATTGGTTCAGAAAATGCTGAAGGCAAGCAGACCAAATGGTCTCTGGTTTATCAGGACGGAAAATGGGTGGAAGCCTAAACTTCAAGATTGAAAAAATGCTGACGAAAGTCGGCATTTTTTATGTCAGAATCATTTATAGAAAAAATTAAAAATAATATTTTGGGGTAAATGTGGATATTCAGACCAAAAAGTTTGCTGTATTAATTGATGCCGATAATTCTTCTATTAATGCGATTTCATCAGTCTTGGAAGAAGTTGCGAAATATGGCATTGCCAGTGTCAAACGTGTGTATGGGGACTGGAGCAGCGAAACTTTAAAGAAATGGCGAGATGTGCTACTTCCACTTGCTATTACTCCGGTACAACAATTCGCCTATACCAAGGGTAAAGATGCCACGGATATGATCCTGATTATTGATGCCATGGACTTGTTATATGCAGGTGCTTTGGATGGTTTCTGTATCGTCTCCAGTGATAGTGATTTTACCCCCTTAGCCTCAAGAATCCGTGAAAATGGCTTGAGTGTGTATGGTTTTGGAAAGAAAACGACTCCAGAAGCTTTTAAAAAAGCATGTGATAAGTTTATTTATGTGGAAAACTTGATTGCAGACATTGATATCAAGCAGCAGGAAGAGGATGAACTCGCTAATACTTCCCCGAAGAAAGGAGTAAGCTCTGACAAATCTTTAGACCATAAGATGGTGACTCCACCTAAGGAAAATTCAAATCTTCCTGAAGGGATGGATCGGGCTACGCTGAATCTGATTTATAAAGCTGTAAAAGATAATGCGGATGAAAATGGTTGGGCGAATTTAAGTATGGTCGGGCAGTATATCAGTGCAGTAAAACCTGATTTTGATTCTCGTAACTATGGTAGAGCCAAATTGTCAGGTTTAATTAAAACTCTAAATCTTTTTGAAACCAAGATTGAAATGAGCCAGATGTATTTAAGAAAAATAAAAAAACAGAGCGTGTAACTGCCATGTGGAAAAAGATTCGGATTCTGATTTTATTAATCATCTTGTTGATTGTTGCAGTCAATGCCTATCGGGACCAAAATCAGAACTGGTCCAAACCGGTTATGGTGTTGCTACATCCGATTAATGCCGATGGATTGCCGACCACACAGCAATATATCCAGCAACTGTCGGGTCAGGACTTGAATGGAGCCAGGGAATATCTGGAAAAAGCCGCGCAGCAATATCGTGATCAGCCAACTTATTTTTATTTTAATTTAGGCCGTGAACTTAAAGCTTTACCACCGAAAGTCCCTGAGCAGGCCTCACTCATCGATACCGTTTTATGGAGTTTGAAATTCCGTTTTTATGCCTGGAAACAGCATCAAAGTGCTGACGGTTCACCTAGTGTGACTTTATATTTAAATTATTATGATCCTGCACAAACCAAACAATTAAAGCATTCAACTGCCTTGCAAAAAGGCCGGATTGGATCAGTCAATTTATTTGCCTCCAAAAAACAGGCTGAACAGAATAAAATTGTCTTGGTACATGAGTTGCTGCATGCTTTTGGGGCCTCGGACAAATATGATTTAGCGACAGGACAGCCGCTTTATCCGGTGGGTTATGCATTTCCAGATCAGCAACCTTTGTTTCCGCAAGCCAAAGCAGAGCTGATGGCAGGTCATATTCCCACTTCTCAAATGACCAGCAAAATGCCAGATAGCCTGGAACAGACACTAATTAATGCGATTACAGCCATTGAACTTGGGTGGAAAGAATAACAGCATCCTTGTCACTGACCTCATAGCTGTTGTCAGCTTGAAGTCATGACATGAAAGCTGCATTTTTTATACAGTATGGTCAATTGAATCGCTTAAGATAAATTAAACGAACAGCATCAAGAAGAATAAAAATGAAAACAGTAGGTAATGACCTTGTATTCGATTCCTTACATCGAAACCGGAAATGGTATCTGGCCTTTGGTATCTTGCTGGTTATTTTTGGTTTGATTTTAATGGCGACCTTACCTGTGGCAACCTTATCTGCAGTATTCATTTTCGGCGTACTGATGATGGTCGGTGGGGTCTTACATATTATCGCATCCTTCAAGATTTTTGAGGGCGGTATGCGCTGGTTCTGGGCCTTATTTGGCTTGCTGTATTTAATTGCCGGATACTTTGCTTTTACCACGCCCGTGCAAACCGCGATCGTTCTAACCAATGTTCTGGCCATTATCCTGATTATTGCAGGAGTCATCCGCTTGATAAATGCCTTTGTATTCCGGCCAACGGCGGGATGGGGCTGGATCCTGTTTTCCGGCATACTGACTCTCCTGGCTGGAATCATGATCTTGCGAACACCAGATGCTCCGTTCTGGGTGTTGGGCTTATTTCTAGCCGTTGATATTTTATTTCAGGGTATTAACTACCTGATGCTTGCTTCCTATATTCGCCGTGAGGTTCCGAAAAGTTCATCTAAGGTTTAATCCTTTGTTTTAAGAGCATTATATACACTCTTTTTGATACTGTAGAGATACCAAAAAGAGTGATCGTTTCTATGTCAAAAATCTTTGTTCTTGCACCAGATGCCTTTAAAGAAAGTATGAGTGCTGAACAGGCCTGTCAGGCCATGCAGCGGGGTATCCAGAAAGTCATTCCGGATGCCTGTATCATACAGGTACCGATGGCTGATGGTGGTGAAGGAACTGTCGATGCGCTAATTTCAAGCCTAAGGGGTCAGCAAATCCCATGCGAAGTGACCGGGCCACTGCCTGAACAACGTATCCATACCTATTGGGGTTTAATGGATGCAGGTCAAACCGCCGTGATTGAAATGGCCAAGGCCAATGGCATTCATTTATTACCGCCTTCACAGCGTAATCCGATGCTCACGTCAACCTATGGCACAGGAGAGATGATTAAACAGGCATTGGATCTGGGAGTGAAAAAAATCATCATTGGACTGGGTGGCAGTATTACTAATGATGGTGGTGCCGGCATGGCACAGGCACTGGGCGTGCGGTTTTTAAATTATGTAGGTGAGCCAATTCGGGTCTGTGGTGGAAACTTATATCTGGTCAAATCAATGGATTTATCTGGACTGGATCCACGTTTAGCAGATACTGAAATAATCATTGCATCAGATGTCAATAATCCACTGCGTGGACCACATGGCGCATCAATAATCTTTGGACCGCAAAAAGGGGCAATGCCTGAAATGGTCAAGCAGCTGGATCAAAACCTCGGTCATTTTGCCGATGTAGTCGCTGGGCAGATTGGCCGTGATCATCGTCATGTTGCAGGCGCGGGTGCAGCCGGTGGACTGGGTTTTGGTTTAATGGCATTTACCGCTGCCTCTATTCGGTCCGGGGTGGAACTGATGATTGAACAGGTTAAACTGA
The DNA here is from genome assembly GCF_001647535.1 of Acinetobacter sp. SFA. NCBI lineage: Bacteria > Pseudomonadati > Pseudomonadota > Gammaproteobacteria > Moraxellales > Moraxellaceae > Acinetobacter > Acinetobacter sp. SFA. The sequence goes on from NZ_LSZI01000016.1 coordinate 160,223, forward strand.
GCGAGAAAATAGCTCAGGCAGATTATGTCCTGACCGGTGAAGGTAAAATTGATAGTCAAACATCTTTGGGCAAAACCCCTTTTGGGGTGGCACAGCTCGCCAGGCAGTTTAATAAACCGGTAATCGCTTTTGCTGGTCTAGTCGGTGAAGGAATTGAGGATCTGTTTGAATCAGGATTTAGCCAGATTATTGGTATTAATCCACCAGATTGTCCTTTAGAGGAAGCCTTAAAAAATGCAGAAATGAACTTGGAGAAAGCTGTCGCTGAGATAGTCAAAAATCTTTTGACAGAGTGAAAGTATTTCTCTCTCCTGCAATCCAGCACGCTTCATTATCAGGTAATAAATCAAGAAATAAAATTGGAGACAGTGTCAGGACAACTGAAAAGCCATAATTCTGGAAGCGATCTGTTAAACTATATACATCCACAAAATGATGAGTGAAAATGAGTTTAGCCACCCTGATTGATGAATTAAACCCCCAACAAAAGCAAGCAGCGACCACAGAAGCAAAACACAGTTTGGTGCTGGCCGGGGCAGGTTGTGGCAAAACCAAGACCATCGTGGCACGCGCAGCTTACTTGATTGAACAGGGCGTGCCTGCCAACCAGATTCAGATTCTGACCTTTACCCGCCGGGCTGCCAGTGAAATTGTGGCGCGTGTCGAACTGGCACTTGGTGAAGAAGCCAAGGGACTGCGGGCCTCGACCTTTCATACCTTCTGTATGTATCTGCTGCGCCGTATTCCGAAAGCTTTTGGTCTGGAACAGTTTTCGATTATTGATCGTGATGATCAGCTGATGATGTTCCGCCTGATTCGCGGTCGTGATGACAAGAAGAACCCCAATCATTTGCCTAAGCCTCAGGAATTATGTGATTTGTATTCCTTTGCACGGAACACCCGGCAAAAACTCAGTCTGGCGCTGGAAAAACAGATGCCGGAATATCTGGCCTTAAAGGACCAGATTGCCGAAATCATGAAAGAATATGAAGCACGTAAGCAGGCGCGAAGTTTTCTGGATTATGACGATATTCTGGCGATAGTTGCCACGGCGCTGGCACAGTCCGAAGGTCTGATCGACTATGTCGCTTCTATATGCCGACATATGCTGGTGGATGAAATGCAGGATACCAATCCATTGCAATGGGCTTTGCTGGAGCCACTCAAAGACCGGATCAGCCTGTTCTGTGTCGGTGATGATGCCCAGTCGATTTATGGCTTTCGTGGTGCAGACTTTGAAAATATTCACCATTTCAAAGAACGTGTGCCAGATGCGCAAATTTTTAAATTAGAAAAAAACTACCGCTCGACGCAGGAAATTCTGGATCTGTCCAACTGGCTGCTCGATCAGTCTGAAATCAAATATGATAAACGTCTGGAAGCGTATCGCGGAGAAGGCATTAAGCCGCGTATGCATATCTTCCCGAATGAGTTTGATGAAGCCAAATGGATTGCGATTGATATTAAAGAACGCCATTATCTGCAAGGCAGCAAATGGGGCGAGCATATGGTGCTGGTTCGTTCCAGCTTTGCCGCACGGCATATTGAAGCAGCCTGTATTGCAGCCAATGTACCGTATCGCTTTATTGGTGGCATGAAGCTGCTGGAAACGGCGCATGTCAAAGATTTGCTCAGCATGCTGCGGGTGGTCGCCAATCCATTGGATGATATTGCCTGGATGCGTTTCTTAACCCTGTGGAATGGTGTAGGTGATGTGGGTGCCAGCAAGCTGTCACAGCAGCTATTGGCTGAACCTGAAATGGATCAGATTGCAAAGAAATTAGAACAGTTTGGCAAGATACCGCTAGAAACCATTCTGATTATGCAGCAGATGAATGTGCTCCAAGGCGAAGTGCAAGCCTGTGTCAGTCTTGCGATTCAGGCGATTGAATCTCAGTTGGCGGAAAACTATAAAAAGGACTGGTCACGTCGCCAGAGTGATTTTGAACTGGTCAAACAGCTGGCGTCCAAGCATTCGCAGCTGAGTGAATTTTTAGAGGAATATGTACTGGATCCGGTGTCAATCTCGGAAATTGAACGTCAGTCCGATCATGATGTGGTGACGCTGATTACCATTCACTCAGCCAAAGGCACCGAGCAAAATGTATGTTATGTAGCCAATGTCACGCCGGGGAATTATCCGCATGCACGTGCCCAAGGTGATTTTGATGATGTCGAAGAAGAGCGTCGTGTGCTGTATGTAGCATTGACCCGGGCAAAAAATGAATTGATTCTGACCAAACAGAACCTGAATCATTGGGCGCGGGAAACGGTCGATGAGCAGGGGCGTAAAGTCGAGAGCTATTTCCTGAATGATCTTACCCGGCAGTTATGCACCACGGAAACTCATTACAAAACCCGGCAGCAAACCGTCAAAAGTGCCTTGATTGAACGCAAGTCGATTAATTTAGATTTTGGCATTGATCTCGATTAAACTATAGCAAAGTTGTTTCATGCAAAAAGTAGAGTAGGCGCGTGCTTTTTGATATTTTTTGCCTATCTTCTTAAGGTTATCAGATGAAAATTTTAGTTCGTAATTTAGAACGTACAGTCACAGAAGCCGAATTGCTGAAACTGTTCCAGGAATACGGCACAGTAGAAAACTGTACTTTGGTGCTGGATGCTGAAACTGGTAAATCTAAAGGCTTCGCCTTTGTAGAAATGCCACATGGTCGTGAAGCAGTTAAAGCGATCAAAGGCTTGAATACCTTACGCTTACATGGCACAGGTATTCGTGTCAAACAGGCTGAAGAAAAGCCACAGGCGTAAATAGAAAAAGGAGCAGATGATGCTCCTTTTTTATGGCTGTAATTTAGGATATTTCAATTTGCTCAGTGGGCTTAATGCTTTGAAGTCGGATCTGGATGAATTCAGTTTAAACATCTTTTGATTGCGAAATGCAGGCGAACCTTTTACTTTATAAAAGCCAAAATTTGTTTTAACCCTTAGGAAATCTCGATGACCCGTGTTGCTCGCTATCATGCGGACCGTACCAATCAAAAACTGTATTTTGCCCGTCTTTCCTGCCAGCAGGCAGAGCAAACCGAACATGTACAACAGGCTCAAGCACAGCGTGAGGCAACTGTTTTTCATTTGCATGGTGCCTTGTTAGCATTTTTACAGGAACTGGTACGTTACTATCGCCTGAATGATCCTAATCCAACCCTCAAATCAATTGAAGAACTGATGGCGGCCAAAGGCCAGATTTCGCCAGAAGTCACTGTGCTACAGCATTTATCTAAAAGCGGTTTCATTGCTGAACTGAAACGCGCCTATCGTTTATGCCAGTATGCGCCAGAACCAAGTACCCCAGAACCTGAAGACGAAACTTCTTCAAATCTCATCATTAAAGTCACACAGTCTCCACAAGCATGGTTACCTGATACTGCTATATTAAGAGAGTGGCATCGTGACCTGACCCAATTAATTGATGGGTTTCGTAATGAGATGATTGAATTTTAATCAGATCGGCTGTACTTGAAATTACAATTTTTAACCCTATATCAATTACTCTAATGATGCAAAGTGCATTCAGCTCTTTGCCGCCATGTTGAACGTGGAGGATATATGTCTATAGAACAGTTGAAAGACTTATTTGGTAATCAAGACGCGATTTTAGAACTCGTTCAACTTGAAGGTGGCGCATTGGCTTTACGCAATGCAGGTTCACATAAACAGCCTTTGGTGATGATTCAGTTTAATGACGAGGTAAAAGCTCTACTTGGAGAGCAGACTCCTTTTGTTGCGCAGCAGATGATTCAGGCGGCCTTATATGGCTTGCTGGAACAGCAGGTCAATGAATGGCAGGCTGAGGTTGTGGATGAAGAGCCAAAGTATATGAGTTAATCGTTAAAACCCATTTAAAAAGCACACGATCAGTGTGCTTTTTTGGTTTTATCAGAAATGCAGTGATGCGGATTTATAAGTACAAGAAAGAGCTTCAGTGCCTGCTTTCCTATAAAAAAGTTGCCGGATCTGGCAACTTTTTTATAGGGAGGAATTCAAAGAAAAATTTTAATGAGAAGGCGTATGCTGATGCGCGATTTCAATCTGGTTTAAAATATGATTACTCATATTTTTTGCCATTTCCTCTTTGGCATAATATACCTCACCAATATTATCCCGACGGATTGCTTCAGCTTCTTCCTTACTTTCTGCACAGACCAGTACCTGAATTTGGGGATTCAAAGTCTTGGCAATGTCGACAATTTTATGGATATCGATAATATCCATAGGGGAAATGACCAGTAAGCGCGCGTGCTGAATATGCGCCTGAATGAGAACGCCAGCTTCAGTGGCAATACCGGAAACCGCAGCAATACCTTTTTTACGCAGATTTTCTACGATGTCACGGTTTTCTTCGGCAATCACCACCTTGATGTTCTCTTCCATCAATGACCGGGTAATACGCCGCCCAACCTCACCATGGCCAATAATCACCACCTGATCGCGCAAATAATCTTGTGAAACTTCATCGGGTAACATCGCCAGCGGGTCACCACTGCGTTCCAGTAAGCGAGCCAAATTTGAGCGCTCCCGGATCCATTTTTGTACGGGTTCAATCGCAGAGAAAACGAAAGAGTTGAGGGTGATTGAAATCAAGGCACCTGCCAGAATCAGGTTTTGTCCCTCTAACGATAGCAGGTTAAGGGATACACCGAGTGCAGCCAGAATAAAGGAGAACTCACCAATCTGTGCCAGCGAAGCGCCGACGGTCAAGGCTGTATTGATCGGATAACGAAAGAACAGTACCAGTGCCATGGCTGCAATGGTCTTACCAATCATGATAATGCCCACTACTGCCAGTACATGTAAGGGCTGTTCCAGCAGGATACGCGGATCAAACAGCATGCCGACAGAGACAAAGAATAAAATCGAGAAAATTTCACGCAGTGGCAAAGTTTCCTCTTCGGCGCGATGACTGAAATCAGACTCTTTTACCACCATACCGGCAAAAAACGCACCCAGAGCCATAGAAACGCCAAAAATCTTGTAAGCGCCGAAGGCGATAGAAACAGCAGCAGCCACCACGGTTAAGGTGAACAGCTCACGTGAACCAAGACGTGCCACTACCTGTATGATCATTGGAATCAAGCGCTTACCAATAATCAGCATGAAGGCAATAAAGCCTGCGACTTTAAGTAGGGTAATGCCTAAGGTGAGCCAGATATTTTCATCGCTTGCACCTTCTAGGGCCTGACCACCGAGTAGCACTGCAGTCGCAGGTAACAAGACCAGCGCCAATACCATCACCAGATCTTCGACCAGTAACCAGCCAACTGCAATTCGGCCATTGATCGAATCCAGCAGGCCGCGATCTCCGAGCGCTTTGAGTAGAACCACGGTACTGGCACAGGACAGGCTTAGGCCGAAGACCAGCGCTGAACCAAAGCTCCACCCCCACAGCATCGAAACTCCGACCCCGAGCAAGGTGGCAACTGCAATCTGTAAAATCGCACCAGGCAGGGCAATCCGGCGTACCTGCATCAGATCGTTCAGAGAGAAATGCATCCCGACACCAAACATCAGGAACATGACGCCTAGTTCTGCCAACTGGTTGGCCAGATGAATATCACCGACCACACCCGGCGTATGAGGACTAATCAGCACACCGGCAATCAAATAGCCGATCAAAGGGGGAAGACGCAGCCGTGCTGCGAGATAGCCAAAGACTAAAGCTAAGCCAAAACCAACAGCGAGTAATATAATGAGCTCTACATCATGTGGCACTAAATACTCCTTTAGTTAGGTTTATTGGGAAATAAGCACAAAAAATGCCAAAACATTCAGAAAGTTTATCAAGCCGGATAAAAAAAGTGCAAAAAAAAACGACCTGAAAAGGCCGCTTTTTTAAAGAAACTAAAATTATTTGATTTTAGCTTCTTTGAAGATTACGTGTTGACGGATTTTTGGATCAAATTTTTTGATTTCCATTTTTTCCGGCATAGTACGTTTGTTCTTAGTCGTGGTATAGAAATAACCTGTACCAGCTGAAGAAACTAAGCGAATTTTATCACGCATGGTTCAGACTCCTTAGATCTTTTGACCTTGAGCACGCAGGTCAGCAACAACCTTTTCAATGCCCAATTTGTCGATAATACGCATACCTTTAGTGGTTAAACGAAGACGTACAAAACGTTTTTCGCTTTCTAACCAGAAACGGTGGTGGTGCAGGTTCGGCTCGAACCGGCGCTTAGTTTTGTTGTTGGCGTGTGAGACGTTGTTACCAACGACTGGACGCTTGCCGGTAACTTGGCAAACCTTAGACATGGTGTAACTCCATTGATTTAGCCAACAGCAAATCTGTATGGCCAGTCAAAAATAAACGGATTGAAATCATTCAAGGGGCGTTTTATATCAAAAATGCGCTTAAAAGACAAGCGATTTCCGTCAAAACGCGGCACGAACTATGTCGATAGCTCATGCCTTGATCATTTAGCGGAGAAGGGTCTTCGAAATCAGCTTGTGAATCGGTTTATTGAACGGCGGCAGAATGTATTTCAAGCTATACAGCTTTGGATTCGACATTACTGAGCGTTCATGCGACAAACTGAAGAAGCCCTCTGGGCCGTGGTATTTACCCATACCTGATGCACCGACACCCCCAAATGGTAAGTCGTCCTGTGCAACATGGGTCAGTACCGTATTTTGCCCAAAATGCCCTGAATGGGTACGCTGTGCGACATAATCAGCACGCGCCTGATCAAAGTCGAAGTAGTATAAAGCAAGTGGACGCGGACGGCTATTAATAAAGTCGATGACATCATCAATTTGATCATATTCCATGATTGGAAGCAGTGGGCCAAAGATTTCATGCTGCATGATCTGCATCATTGGAGTGACATTGGTCACGATGGTCGGTGCAATCTTGCGCAGATCAGCCGAATTTTCACTGCGCGGATTAATTTCAATGACTTGCGCACCCTGCTCGCGTGCATCATCCACATAACCTTGCAGACGGTTATATTGTTTGTCATTGATAATCGAAGTGTAATCTTGGTTATGGGTGATATCCGGATACATGCTTTCTACGCAAGCCTTAAAATGATCAATAAATTCAGCCGTCTTGCCACGTGGCAGGAACATATAGTCGGGTGCCACACAGGTCTGGCCAGCATTCCAGAGCTTGCCAACGGCGACACGCTGAGCCACATCACGCAGATCAATGGATGGATGCACCAGTACCGGTGATTTACCACCGAGTTCCAGAATCACTGGCACCAGATTTTCGGCAGCCGCCGCCATCACGGTTTTACCGACTGCTGTCGAACCGGTGAAAATTAACTTATCGAACGGCAAACGGCAGAATGCATCCGAGATGACACCGCCACCATTCACCACCGCGACCAATTCTTTCGGGAAGGCTTCGGCCAGGGCTTTTTCCAGCACTGCACCAAAGGCAGCCGATGAACTGGAAATCTTGATCATGGCATGGTTGCCTGCAGCCAGAGCGCAGATCAGCGGACCGATAGACAGCAGCAGCGGATAGTTCCATGGTGCAATAATCCCGACTACGCCCAAAGGCTGATATTGTACCCATGCTTTGGCTGGCTGGTGAATAATGCCGACATGACGTTTGGAGGGTTTCATCCAGCGGGTCAGGTTTTTACTGTAATATTTGACATGTTCCAGACAGGTGAGCAGTTCACCAATTTTGGTTTCCCCGATCGAACGGTTACCATAGTCCTGATTAATTGCTTCAGCAAATTGATCTTGATACTTAACTAAGATACGCTTAAGCCGAGCTAAACGATCGATACGTTCCTTTGCAGTTGGCAGAGGGTAGTGTAAGTAAGCGTGTTTTTGTTGTGCCAAGACTTCATTGAGGTACTGGCTATCAAAGAAATGTGGTGTCATTGATGTTGTTTTTGTGTGACTGTTCATGCCGCACTACCATATTCAAAAATCGATTAATTAATTTTTAGAGCAAATACTCTAATTAGTCAAGTGACTTTGTGTGTTAGCCTGCTAATGCACGAACTGAATGGTTATTTTAGGATGTCCCAAACCAAAACCTTAAAAACTAAAGAGCGTATCTTGCAGCTTAGTTTGCAGCTGTTTAATGAGCGTGGCGAACGGTCCGTCACCACCAATCACATTGCGGCTGAACTCGGAATGAGCCCAGGTAACCTGTATTATCATTTCCGCAATAAAAATGAAATTATTAAAGAATTGATGGAACAGTACCAGCAGCAAACGCTGGAGATGCTGGCCTTGCCAGATGACCGTGCGCTGGACGCCAATGACAAGGTGCATTACTTTCAGGTACTGAGTAGTCAGCTATGGGCTTATCGTTTCCTGCATCGGGATGTGTATCATCTAGTAGAAAATAACGAAGATTTTCGCAAGTTGTATCCCCGCTTTGCCGGACAGGTGATGCAGCAGGGCCAGAAAATCTATAAAGGCTTTGTCAATGCAGGCCTGATGGAAATGACCGATTCAGAAATTGAAGCCCTGATCATCAACCTGTGGATTGTACTGACCAACTGGACCAACTTCCTGTATATGTCAGGCCATCTGACCGATTCCAATACGCTGGAAGAAAAATGGGTCTGGCAGGCACTGCGCCAGATGGTATTCCTGGAAGGGGCCTATTTGCGTGGCGAAAGTCGTCAAACCTATGAAGGTTTATTGAATAGTCTGGGCTCTTCCGAACTTTTTGCCAGCCTGTCGGCTGCTAAAGACGCTGAATCTGAACAAACTATTCAGAATATCCAAGAAACGCGCTAGAATACTCGGCTTATTTTTTAATTTAACTGATTAGTGACTTAAACCAACATGAATATGACGACTGCTAACACCGCACGTTTATTGATTACTTGTGAAGACAAGCCGGGCATCGTGCAGGCTGTTTCAAGCTTCTTGTATCATCAAGGTGCTAACATTACTGCGCTTGACCAATATGCGACAGCAGCGCAGGGCGGACGTTATTTCATGCGCGTTGAATTTGAATTAGATAATCTTCAAAGTCGCAAAGAAAGCATTATCCAGACTTTTGCAGCGAATGTAGCGGAACGCTATAGCATGCAATGGCGTCTGGCTCTGGTCAGTGATGTGAAGAAAGTCGGTATTCTGGTGTCCAAGGTTGATCATGCCTTGCTGGAACTGTTATGGCGTCATGCACGTGGTGGTTTACCTTGTGAAATTACCAAAGTGGTATCGAATCACGAGACCTTACGCGAAGCAGTTGAAAACTTTGGTATTCCATTTGAAGTGGTGCCAGTAACCAAAGACAACAAGCGTGAGGCTTATGAAGAAATTGACCAGTTGATGCAGGGCAATGACCTGTTGGTACTGGCGCGTTATATGCAGATTCTGGATGAAGAGTTTGTCAGCAAGTGGGAAATGAAAGTGATCAATATCCACCATTCATTCCTGCCAGCTTTCGTGGGTGCCAATCCGTACAAGCAGGCTTATGACAAGGGTGTCAAACTGATTGGTGCAACTGCCCACTATGTGACAGCTGATCTGGATCAGGGGCCAATCATCGAGCAGGATGTGGAGCGCGTGAACCATGACTTTACTGTTGAACAGTTACGTGAACTGGGTCAGGATGTAGAGCGTAATGTATTGGCCCGTGCGGTCAGATGGCATCTGGAAGACCGTATTATTGTCGATGGTAACAAGACTGTCGTGTTCCAATAAGACTTGCATTGGATTTTAAAAAGGCATACTTTTAGTGTGCCTTTTTTTGTTTTGATGCAAAAAAAAACAGTCAAAGCTAAGATTAGCAGTTGCAAATGAAAACACTTCTCATTTATTATTGCCATACTTTAATTGTGCTAACCGATGAGCTTGATAGTTTGTTTCACATCATCTCCTCAAGGTAATAGATTTAATGAGTCAAGTTGCTGCGCCCCAAATGCCTACACCGCCGAATCAGATGAAAAAGAAAGTCATCTCTATCGTTGCGGCTGTACTTGTTGGGCATGTGGGTGTGTTATATGCGATCAGCCAGATGCAAGCGCCTGAACTGACACCCATTGATAAGCAGCCCTTAAAAGTGCGCTTTGTCAAACTTCAGGAAGCACCGAAACCTTTACCGCCAAAGCCAAAGGCCGAGCCACAAAAAGAGCCACCTAAGCCTAAAAAAGAAGTCAAAATTGTAGAAAAACCGCTGCCACCGCCACCCAAAAAAGTAGAAAAAATTGAACAGGTGAAAAAGGTGGAAGCGCCTAAAGTAGTTACAGCACCGCCAGTTGAAGCAAAACCGGCTCCGGTAGTGCCAACCGTGGTCACTGAAACTAAAGTAAAACCGGCACCCGCTCCAGTTGCACCACCTGCACCTGTGGCGCCCCCTGCACCTGCTGCACCTCCATCACCGAAAAGTGTATCGATTGGCGGAGGTGTTTCTTGGCAGCGTTCACCGAAAGTTTCATTATCTTCGAGTGAATTAAAATCAGCCTGTTCGCTGGTAGTGGACGTGGCAGCAAATGAACAGGGCAAAGTGGTCTCCGCGACTGCACGAAACTCAGATTGTAGCCCGGCAGTAACGCGCAAAGTAGAAGCAGCGGTACGTCGTGCACAACTCACCAAATATGTTGAAAATGGTGTGGCTTATCCAACCCGTGTGGAACAGCCTTTCGATTTTCAGGTTAAATAACGGCTAACCCATTAGGAGTTCGAATATGAACTTTTCAGTTTATTGGCAACACGCTGATGCAGTCAGTAAAACGCTGTATTTCGTGTTATTGGCAATGTCGATTGCGACATGGACCATTTTTGTGCTTCGTTTGATGGGCACTCGCCAATTGAAACAGATTGCCTATGCTCAGTTATCTCAGGCATTGGAAAAACTGAAAACCAAACTGGCTCCTTTGGGCTTTGAACAGCGTAAGGCAGTGGCAGAACAGGCGCTGTTACGCCAGATTTCAGCAGAGAAAGCCAATGCCGAAAAAGGTGTATCGGTTCTTGGTACAATTGCTTCAATTTCACCTTTTGTCGGTTTGTTCGGTACGGTATGGGGAATTTTCCATGCGCTGGTTGCGGTTGGTAAAAGTGGTCAGGCTGGCCTTGCACAAGTAGCAACCCCAGTCGGTGAGGCCTTGATTATGACCGGATTGGGTCTGGCCGTCGCGATTCCTGCGGTACTGGCATATAACATCTGTGTGCGTATGAATCGTGGCCTGGCACATGAACTGCAAGATCAGGCGCATGGTCTGTTGATTGATACCATGCTGCAACAGGAATCTGCTGCAAAAAAATCTGATGCGCAGATTACGCAACAAAGTTTCGTGGGAGGTCAAGCTTAATGGCTTTTCAACTGGGTGAAGACAACGATGTAGGCATGAATGAGATGAACCTCATTCCACTCATCGACATTATGTTGGTATTGATGATCATCTTTCTGGTGACAGCGACCGTTGCGAACCCGTCAATTCCATTAACCTTGCCACAAACTACTGCGGAAATTATCGATCTGCCGCCTGAAAATGTCACGATTAGCATCAATGCAGAAGGTGACATTGCCTGGAATGCCGATGTACTGACGCTAGAGCAGCTTGAAACCCGCTTCAATGAAGCCGGACAGTCTGAACGTCAGCCGACGATTGTGCTGAAAGCAGATAAAGAATCACGTTATGATACGGTGGCGCAAGTCATGTCGCGCGCGAGTGGAGCCGGACTCAGCGATATTGCTTTTGCAACTGATAACTAAGATTCAGTAAGTAAAAAAAGCGACTGATTGCAGTCGCTTTTTTTATGCCTATTTTTCATGAAACTTAATGAGTTTTTAACAAGGTTGTAAACTTGCTGCGTAATTTGTTCAATTTTGGCGGAATGGCAAAATTGCAATAGCCTTGAGTGGGATTCTTGGCAAAGAAGTTCTGATGATATTCTTCTGCAGGATAAAAAGTCGGGGCAGGGCTGACTTCAGTCACGATATTGATGCCATCGGCTTTCAGGGCATCAATCGCCTGCTGTGCCTGTTGTTGTTGCTCATCATTCAAATAAAAAATCACAGAACGATATTGGGTGCCAACGTCATTGCCCTGACGGTTCAAGGTTGTTGGATCATGGGTTGCAAAAAATACATCAAGTAACTGTGTATAACTGATCTGGTTTTCATCGAAATCGATCAGAATCACTTCAGCATGTCCGGTTTCACCCCCGCAGACGTCATCATAATTGGGATTAGTTGTATGACCACCTGCATAGCCACTCAGAACCCGCTGAACTCCCTGGATTTGTAAAAATACCGCCTCGGTACACCAAAAGCATCCACCACCGAAAAGTGCTTGTTGCATGGTTGATTCCTCATTCAATTGAAATAGGCTGATGGTTTAATTCTAGCCCACCAGTATGAAAGATAAAAAAGCCTATAAATGCAGGCTTTTTGTAGGAGGCTTATTAGCGTGGCTGAACCGCACTTTCCAGCTGGATTAACAAGTTGCCATGTCGATCCAACAGTTTCAATGTTTTTCCATATACTTGATAATGCGTCACTTTGCTTAAAGCTTCATTAAATTTTTGATCTAGCTGACCATTATTCATACAGGCCATGCGTGTAGTGGCCATTTGACTCAAATTCAAGGTGTCTTTACCCGCTGTATAGCTGCCCATGATCCGGTTACAGCCATCTGAACCTGAAACACGCTGGGTGCTGGCATCAAATTGCAGGCTTGGAATATTGCTTGCTGCTGGTACTGTCTTGATTTCAGTATTGCCAATCTGGGTCGCAATCCAGGTACGATTTTGCAAAAGTTGTAAATGATTCGCGGTTTGTGTGGTGGCGGTAGATGGGACAGTTTCACAACCCATGACCGTTAAAACCGAACCTAAAATGGCGATGGCAGTTAATTTTTTTAGCATGAGAGATACCCTGATCATAGATTAGCCATTTGTATCTAAACAAAAAAATGATCAAGGTTCCAGTTGATTTTGTATCTTTATTGAAGTGGGTATTACTATAGAGTTATCGCATGTCTGGTTTTGGCAGGCCCTGCCGAATCAGATGTGAATAGTCCTGACTGGACAGCTCGGCGGTCTGTTTCACCCGTGGATTAACGTGTGCCCGCTGATACCAGGTATGCATATCCCAGGACTGATCCAGTACTTTCAGATCATAAAGATAGTTCGGTAAATAGCCGGAGGCAAGTAACCGATAATCTGAGGGCAATTGTTGTTGAGAAACTGCCTGCACCATATCAAAGACCAGCGTAGTACAGTTACTGGTCAGGGTGTTGTACCATTTCGGCTGTTTGGCCAGTTCATCGACCTGATGGAGATATTCCACAAATAATGCTTTGGCTTGAGCTTGTGGCATCTTTACTGGAAAGAAATAGACCTGTTCGCCGCGGACATTGCTGCGAGTATATATAATATCCTTTTCGTCCGATGCCACCAGACTCAGTTCATATTTTCGGAAAAAGCCACCTATCGCTGAAAAATTCTCATTCTTCTCCTTGCGGATTTCAATTGAAAAGGTGAGTGGTTTTTGATTGGCAAAATCGAAGCTGACCAGAGTATGAGCAATTTTTGGTCCCATCCAGTAAGACGTGATGATATTCACTCCGGTAATCTGGTTCAGATCAAAACTGCGGCTTTCCCAGCGCGCAGTATAGCGGCCATCCGGTTGCCAGGCGAAATTACGGATATTGTGCAGGGTGACCAGATTGCTTCGCTGTTCATAGGAGAGCAGCCTGGAAACTTCAGGGTTCCAGTCACGATCCTGACGTGGCTCCATGCTGAAGTAAGCCAACAAGCTGAACAGAAAGGCCAGCAGATAGAGTACGGTATCCACCTGGCGGGAAATCAGATGCCGAGTAAAATAAATTCCGAGAACAACCAGTGCAAATGCGAGCCAAAGACCTATCAGAATTATGCTGCCAATTTTACCCAAAGGCTGTTGTACCCAGAGCATCAGGCTTAACCACAAGCTTGAACACAGGACAAATAAACTAAACAGACTGCCGAGTAACCACAGGCTCCAATGCTTTTCCGGTTTTTTGCGTCCTTGCATGCTCAATCTTTTATAGAAAATAGGCTTTATTTTCTGTATGTTGCGAACTCAAATGCAATACCGGATTTGTCATCAATATGTTGTTCTGATGCAACTTTTTCAAACTCGGCCGGAATCTCCGGGTAATAGGCATGACCTTTTACATCCAGTTCGACATGGGTGAGTTCCAGACGATCAGCGATATCCAGGGTCTGTTTAAATATTTCGCCGCCGCCAATAATATAAATGGACTTCGGATTTTCCGAGGCTTTTACATCTGCTACAGCCTGGTTCAAGGCATCCTCAATCGTATGCGCAACTTTAGTGCCTTCAAAAGACCAGTCGGCATCCCGGGTAATCACCCAATTCACACGTTTAGGCAGGGCACGGCCCATGGATTCAAGCGTTTTGCGACCCATAACAATCACGCCGCCTTGGGTGATTTCCTTAAAATGTTTAAGATCTGCTGAGATGTGCCAAGGCAGGTCATTGTCCTTGCCAATACAGCGCTGCTGATCCATTGCCACGACGTGTACAACTTCTAAATCTTGAAATGACATGTATTGAATCCTTCTCATCAAACCCAAAGTTCTTCGTGTAATGTTTTACTTGTACGAAGGAAAGGTTAAAAATCTATATTGACTGCCTTCATGCTTTAGGCCTGGGAATATATTTTGCAAGGGAGAGGCGTTACGCATGGTAAAAGGCCTTTCCCTAGCCCTCTCCTAGGAGGAGAGGGAACTTTAGAATAAAGAACATTAAACAGCGACAGGTGCTTTGATACCTGGATGTGATTCATAACCGACAATTTCAATATCTTCAAATTTAAAATCGAACAGGTCTTTGACTTCAGGGTTCAATTTTAACTGGCATAGACCAAGTGGCTCACGACTCAATTGTAATTGTGCTTGTTCAAAGTGGTTGGCATATAAATGGGTATCGCCACCGGTCCAGACAAAATCACCGACGTCCAGATCACAGACCTGCGCAATCATATGCGTCAGCAGGGCATAGCTGGCAATGTTAAACGGGACGCCCAAAAACACATCGGCACTACGCTGGTACAGCTGGCAAGAGAGTTTGCCATTATGCACAAAAAACTGGAATAGGGTATGACAGGGTGGTAATGCCACTTGACCCGCTTCATTCGGATTCCAGCCAGAGACAATCAGACGACGTGAATTTGGATTGGTCTTGATTTCATTGATCAGCCATTGGATCTGGTCAAAACCATCCTGTTTATAGCTGCTATCTGGATTTTTGGTTGCGCCAAAGTTACGCCACTGATGACCATATACCGGACCAAGTTCGCCTTCAGGACGGCCAAAACGCGCTGTCTTTTCCGCAGTTGCCCATTCATCCCAGATCGTGACTTTGTTGTCCTGAAGATACTTTACATTGGTATCACCTTTCAGGAACCACAACAGTTCAATCACGATAGAACGGAAATGAACTTTTTTGGTGGTGAGTAGGGGAAATCCCTTAGAAAGATCAAAGCGCATCTGATGACCAAATACCGAGCGTGTCCCTGTTCCGGTACGGTCGCCTTTATCGCCGCCGTGGTCGAGGATATGTTGTAGAAGGTCAAGATATTGGCGCATAGGTCTCTCTTAAAATTTGTTGAAAATTGCTTTTATTTGAACTGAGCAACTCAAAATTGCGTTCATCATAACATTTTTTTTAGTAGTTCCGCATAGCGATAAAACTGATTCAACCAGAGAGTAAGCGCAGTAAAAAAGGCATCCTTGAGAGATGCCTTTGAATGGTTCAATTTATTTTTTTTAAGCGGTGGGTTGGCCCGTATGAACGGTATGAATCAGATCAGACAGGTCATAACCCAGTGATTGTGCATAGGCCAGATATTGCTGTTTGGTGGCTTCATCCAGCGTTGGTTTACGATGTAGTAGCCATAGATATTTCATATGCGGCTCCCCGACCAGAGCAGTTTCATACTGTTCATCCAGTTTGAGCACCCAGTAATCTCCTTTGGTAAAAGGTACCCAGCGCAAACCCTCAGGCAAGAAGCTGACTTCCAGCTTGCCATGCTCTGCATCAACAATACTGGCCTCTCCAATTGCTTCATCCAGCTTTCCAGCACCATCCAGACAACGATTCTGGACCCGAACAGTACCATCTTCATTCAGGCTATAAACTGCAGAAATATCAGTGCTGTCTTCAGGTTGGTGCTTCATCGGCAAACGCGCGATTTCATACCAGGTTCCTAAATAATGTTCCAGATCAAAATTAGAAACAGTAGCTAAATCCTGATTCATTTTTTTCTTCTCCGTTCACTTCAATTATTTGTACTGAATCAGTCTAATACATCAGCTAAGGCTTAAAGCGATGTAATCCTGTAGAAAATTGTTATCCTTTTTTTCGATAAGTAAAATTGGCAATAATGCTGCCTATAAATAGTTAAGAGAATAAATATAGAAGGAAATCTGAGATTGTAATAATTTACTTTGACGGGATTAATATTAAAAAAAACTAAATTAAATCTTATTTTTTATAAAAAATTTCATAAAAATAATACGAAAAAAAATAATAGTTTAGTTTCATTAAACGAACAATAGAAAAATTTTATTACATATTGAATGTGAAAAATAACATTTAACCGGCTAGTATTCTCCGTTCGTTAACAAATGAAAGCCGATATTTACGGCGTGGAGTAAAAGGTAAAGCATGGTTTATGATCAACCAATGGACATGAGTGCAATACATGCACCTGCTCAAGCGAACATCATATTACGTTCTCAGGCTGAACAAAATCCCAAAAAACCTTCAACAGGTTCTATTCATAAAGCCGTAGGTTCAAGCAACGGCCATCGTATCAATATCGAGAAATTCACAAGCTATTTGCAGGGTATTACCCGTCGAACCAGTACCCAAAAATGCGCGCGCAGTATTCGTGTCGGACTGCAATCTTCGGGTGCCAAAATCGTGAATCATCCGGTCGCCGCAGCAGACTGGGGAAATACCCTGATGCAATTGGGTTATAAGAAAATTAATGCTTCTTTTGACCGCCCTAAAAAAGGTGATATCTATATTATTGATCGTACCTCAAATCATAAATATGGACACATTGCAGCATATTCAGGAACTGCCTGGGTATCAGACTTCAAGCAGAATAGTCATGCAATCTATCGCACCAAAAACCTGACCTATAGTTACTATCGTCTGGAAACATACTTCTAAAAAACTGTGCAAAGTTCACTCTTTGAAACGTTTCGCACGGTTTTCATAGACTGAGACTATAAATAGTCCAATCGCGGTAAAACCAAAACATTGCAGACCCAAAGCAAATATTGTCCATTGCGCATATTGCTCGGGCAAATAGCCGAATAGGGTAATTAAGGCAATGATGGGAATGACCCGGCTCAAGGCGTTAAAGCCATTTGCATAGGGATTGGACTTCGAAATTTTCAGGCGGGAATGGTGCAATAAATGCACAACAATTCCAATCGCTAAACTCACGCCAACAAATACCGAACCTAACTGAGCCACAGTTGATGCTGCATAAATCAAGATACAGGTCGCAATAATGACCATCAGCTTGATTTGACGGGTACAGCGTTCCGAATACCAGAACTCAAGCATGGGGTGAACCCGAATCTGATTTGTTCTGATTGAGCAGGGACAGGGGAGAAAACAGGCAAATCGCCAGAGCCATAAAGGCAATACCCTGCGCGCCTGGAATCAGGATTTCACCCTGCTGCATGTTCATAAAAATTAAAGCAAGCAATAAGGCAATTGGAATCCAGGTCAGGAGTCTATACAGCAAGCCAGTCAGATTTTTACTGGCAAAGTGGATTTTACAGTAACGGCAAATCAGAAAAACAATGCCGGTACCGATAAACATCAGAATCGCATCTAAGGGCAGCGGCTCCATCCAGTACAAGCCTGCAGCTGCCATGGCAATCACAATAAAGATCAACAGTTTTTTGAGAATAGATACCTGCGGATTAAACCAGAACTCAAGCATAATAATGAAAGAATAGAAGAGATAATCGGCACTTTAGCATATTTTGGATATAAAAAAGCGAGGCCTCTGCCTCGCTAAATTCAGCTCTTTTCTTAGCTATTTTTTTGTGGGCCCCAGTCATAAATTTTCTTCTGGTAGGCATACCACATCATCCACAAGCCAATCAGGATCATTGGCAGGCTCAGGAATTGTCCTTTGCTCATCCAGCCAATAAACAGCTGGCCATTGTCCGGCTCACGGAAGAACTCGACCACAAAACGTGCCAGACCGTAACCGATCAGGAACAATGCCGAAACTGCCATACGCGGACGCGGCTTGGAACTAAACCACCACAGCACAATAAACAGGATCAGACCTTCACACAATGCCTGATAGAGTTGAGATGGATGACGCACCAGTTGCAGTGGATCGGTCGGAAAAATCATACCCCAGGCAAAGTTTGGATCGGTTACCTGACGGCCATACAGTTCACCGCCAATAAAATTGCCAATCCGGCCAAACATCAGCCCTGTCGGCACGCAAGGTGCGATAAAATCCAGGGTCTGGAACCAGGTCATCTTATATTTCTTGCACCACCACAACATGGCCAAAATCACACCGAGGAAGCCACCATGGAAACTCATGCCGCCAGTCCAGATCTGGAATAGCCATAAAGGATCGGCCAGGAACTGGGAAAAACCGTAGAATAAAACATAGCCTACACGGCCACCAATGATTACACCCAAAGCACCAAAGAAAATCAGATCCGAGACCATATCTGGCGTCCAGCCACGCTGTTTAGCGCGATAAGTTGCCAGTCCCCAGGCAAATAAAAAAGCCAGGAGGTACATGAGTCCATACCAGTGGACTTGCAAAGGCCCGAGCGAAATCGCAACGGGATCAATGTTTGGATAGGTGAGCATTCCTGTTCCTTGTGATTCTGTTTTGCACAGATTTTAGCTGAAAGCAAAGAAAAATGTTGTACATTCAATGTGTAAAGATCGAGGGCATCAATTATGTGTATTGTGGCACTGGCTTGGCAGGTTCTGGATCAGACCCCAGTATGTCTGATTTCAAATCGTGACGAGTTTTATCAACGTCCCACGCATGGCTTATATGAATGGGAAAATAGTCCGATTATTGCTGGACAAGATTTACAGTCTGGTGGTACCTGGATAGGCATTACGGCTTCAGGAAGATGGGCGGTGATCACCAATTTCCGCGACGGACAGGACAAAAAACACTATCCAACTTCACGTGGACATATTATTCAAGACTTTTTAAATTCTGACTTAACTCCGATTCGTTTCGCACAAGATCTGGAACAGAGACAGTGTGACTATGCCGGCTTTAACCTGTTTATTGGCGATCGGGATCAGGCTGTATATATGAGCAATCGCGGTGAAGCACCGCACGTACTGGCCCATGGGGTCTATGTCGTTTCAAACGGATTGATGAGTGAAGACTGGTACAAGACCCGGCATTTGCGGAAACGCTTTACCCAGGAACTATTACCGATGCTGCAACAACAAAAGATTGCAGAAGCGGAACTGTGTCATGCAGTCTGGGATATTCTGGAAGATGAACGCAAGGTGATTCCGGAGCTGCTGCCAGATACCGGTATCTCGGTGGAAATGGAACAACTGCTGTCTTCGACTTTTATCCAGAGTCCGGCCTATGGTACCCGTTGCTCCAATTTTTTGAGAATGCAGCAGGGACAATGGCACTGGATCGAAAAGTCACAACAAGGTGCGACCGCAGGCCAAATTATTGAAAAAATAATCAAACTAAAATAAGTGCCAGATATAAAAAATGCCGACATCTGCCGGCATTTTTTCACAACCACTGTTTATGCTGTCGCTTGCTCCAAAGCTTCACCCGCAATAGCACCGCCATCTTTACGGGTAATCACCACAGTCGCAGAGCGAGGCACTTTGCCTAAACGGCTATAACGCTCGCTTTGGTTGGCTGGCCATGCACCCCCTGGATGCTGAACGTTTACGAAAATCGCCTTGTAGTCCGGGGTAATGGTCACACCGGTAATTTCACAGCCTGATGGGCCAGTGAGGAAACGGCGAACCCGATCATTCTTCAGCTTGGCACCGACAAAGGTTGCTTGTCCTTCTGCCTTGGTGCTGGCAGCAAGCGCTTTGGTTCCATCACCTACTTTACCTGGCAGTGCTGCCAGCATCATACAGTTGGTTTCATCGGTATACTGACCATCATCGGTCTGAATCCACAGAATTCCGCGCGGATCGAACCACATGCCATCCGGGCTGGAGAAGTCATTTAAATCATCCAGACCTGACAGGTTGATGTTGGATGCAGCACGCGCTTCTGCACCGAACAGGAAGATATCCCACGCAAATGCAGTAGCATTGACTGTATTCTCAGTTTCACTAAAACGGATGATATGACCATTCATATTGCCTGAATTACTGGCACTTGAACCCTTGAAGTCAATATAGCTACGCGGATTGGCTGCATCAGTTGGATAAGCACGCCCACGGTTACCGTTGTTGGTAAGCGTTACATAGACTTCGCCATTTTCCGGGTTTACTGCTACCCATTCCGGACGGTCCATTTTAGTGGCTTGAATATAGTCGGCCGCCAGACGTGCATGCACGACAATATCTGCCTGGTCTTTAAATGGATACACCGGATTTGATGCATCCAGGCCATTTTTACCATGGCTGAGTTCTAACCACTGGCCGGTACCATCCTCCTTGAACTGGGCGACATATAAGGTACCTTGATCCATATATTTATCACCGGCTGCATAACCGCCGTTGACGTCTTTAGGATCCCATTTTGCATCCGATACAAATTTGTAGATATATTCACCGGTTGCATCATCACCCATATAGAATGCGAGCGGCTGACCGGGTACAGGATTACTGCAACGGCAATCTTCATGGGCAAAACGACCCAGTGCAGTACGCTTTACCGGACGGGCACTGGCACTGAACGGATCAATTTCAACAATAAAACCACAGGTATTCATGGCATTACGGTAGTCAGTAAGGGCACTGCCATCCGCCTGTGCAGTAATATTCCAGCGGTCATACAGATCGCGCTCACCTGTCAGTTCAGCATCGGTTTTATCCCAGCGATACTGGCTGGTTGCCGGACCGCCACGACCATAACGCGACAAAGCAACTTGCTCGGCATCTGTACGTACATCGCCTTCGTCACGGGAGAAATAGCCGCTCCAGTTTTCTTCCGCAGTCAGATAAGTTCCCCACGGGGTATAACCATTACCACAGTTGGCAAAGGTACCGCGCGTCAGGGTGCCTGCAGGCGAAAAACGGGTTTTCATCAGGTCTGAACCGCGTGCCGGACCACGTAATTCCATTTCAGTGGCAGCGGTAATACGGCGGTTAAATGGCGAGTTCAGGTTGATTTTGACGGCCTGAGTGTTTGGGTCTTTCTGGATTTCGACCACTGATACCCCGTGTGCATTTACTTCACGTAAAATCTGGTCTTCAGGTCGTTTACCATCTACCGTAATCGTACCGCCTGGCGTGTGTAACTGCGATTGTTGCAGATACTCATGGTTCAGCACCAACAAACCTTGGTGTGACTGTTTTGCAGCATAATTTTTCTTCTGTGGATCCATACCGAAGAAGGACATGCCGTCATGGTTGTCCCCGGCACGGAACTGATAAGAAGCACCTGATGGAAGCTCTGTATCCAATTTTTCTGGCACACTGCTATTGATTGGATCGCCGACGGCATAGAGTACATTTAACTCATAGCCTTCTGGCACCGTAAAAAAGTTCTGGGTGTTTTTCTTGACCGCCTCAAACGCCAACTTGCTTGGACGTTGCGCCAGATCGCTCCAGGCGTGCTGATCTACTGGTTTTTCATTGGCTGGTGGTGTTTCTGGTGCAGAATTATCATCGTCATTGTCATCTGAACAGCCACTGACCGACGCAGCAAATGCCAATGCCATGGCACCACTGCCTGTTTTTGCAATAAAGCTACGGCGGTTCATGTGTTGATTCAGGATCGTTTGGAAGTGGGTATTGTTGGAATTATTACTGTCTTCAATCAGATCCTGGCAAGGTATCATGTCTTCGTTTTTCATTTTAAAGTCCCAATTAAAAAGTAAGTGCTTGGTGGTGTAGAAGTTTTCAATACCTTAAGCTTGGGATGTGACAGTAATCTTAAGAAAATATGACATTAAAATTAAATAAATCAGTGTTTTATTAATTATATAAAATAAAAAGACAGCCGAGGCTGCCTGAACAGATAGATGAGTTCTTGTTTTGGCGGGTTGTTATTATTCAGTCTTTAAACGACGTTTTTCGATCAGTTTTCCTGCCAGTAAACCCAGTTCAAACAGTAGCCACATGGGAACAGCCAGCATAATCATCGACAGGGCATCTGGAGGTGTGACGAATATTGCCACAAAGAAGCAGCCCACAATAATAAAGCGCCGTTTCTCGATCAGCGTCTGTGTTGAAACTGCGCCAATCAGGATCAGAACCAGGGTAATAATGGGGATTTCAAAGGTAAAACCAAACACCAGAAACAGCTTTAAACAGAAGCTGAGATAACTGTTGATATCGGTCATCGGGGCCACAGTTTCCGGCGAAACACTGATAAAAAAATGCAGTATCGAAGGTAATGCCACAAAATAGGCGAAGCTGATGCCGGTATAAAAAAGCACGATACTGCCGACCAAAAGCGGCAAGGCCAGACTCTTTTCCCTGACATACAGTGCAGGCTTAATAAAGCTCCAGAGCTGATACAAAATAAACGGCATCGCGATCATCAGCGTGACAAAGAAGTTCAGCTTAAACGGGGCCATGAAGGTTGCGGTGACATCTGTGGCAATCATGGTCGAGCTGGCGGGTAATTGTGCCCGCAGTGGCTCAGACAGCCTTTGATAAGTCTGATTGGCAAAGGGTAGTAGACAGAAAAACAGGCCAATCAGGATCACCACTACTTTAAAAAGATGCTTTCTTAATACCACCAAATGCTGGGTGATTGGCATCTGTTCCAGGTTCAGCGCTGCAGCATCATTGGAGGCTGGTGTGGTTGGCAAGGTTGTCATACGGCCACCTTTATATCTGTATAGCAAGGTTTAGACATTACGTTTTGAGTTTGAGGTAAATACACGAAGGATACGGGCTGTTGCACCGGCTTATAGCTAAGCAAGGGTTGAGCAGGCTGAGGTTTTATTTTTAGTTGATCAGCTGCAATCGGCTGCTGTAAATCTGCCATTTGTGCCTGCATCCTGGCTTCCAGCTCCTGAATCCGTTGCATTTCAGCTTGCATCTGTTCACGCAATTCGGACAGGCGTAATTCACGATCAAGATCATTCTGAACATTGCTCACCATACGCTTGATCTTGCCATACCATGTTCCGACAAAACGTACTGCTTCAGGAAGCTTATCTGGCCCAAGAACCAAAAGCGCAATAATTCCGAAAATCAGCAGCTCGGTCATTCCAATATTGAGCATAGCGAACTCTTAACTTTTAGCCGAATGTTCAGAGGTTTTGACCTGGGCATCAATGGTACGTGGCTCTGCAAGCTTGGCCTGTTCAGCCTCTTCATCCTTGACTGATTTTTTAAAGTCTTTAATCGCGCCGCCCACGTCTTTACCCAGATTTTTAAGTTTGGATGTGCCAAATAATAAAATCACCACAATTGCAAAAATCAGCACATGCCAAATTGATAATCCTGCCATTAGTTTATCCTCTATATTTCATGCACCTATCTCAGCAGGCTTGTATGACAGTGGAGTGACGCTTTGATGACAGTTTGCCGACACGGCAGTAGGGGAATGAATCACTCATATAAAAAATTTCATAATTCAATGAAAAATATACTGTGCTAGCATACAGCCTGATATGGAAATCTCAGCAGCATTGTCATGGCCTTGATTCTTCCCCTCCTGTCTTTTCTGACTGGTTATTGGGGGGTGCAATATTTAAAACCGATTCGACCTTTTTTGGCTGCTTTATTGGCCCGAGTACTGATTCCAGTACTGATTATCTATAACATGGTGTTTTACCAAGAGGGCAGTTTGTGGCTGATAGCCTTCAGCTTTTTCTGTTCCTGCGTATTCTTTGCCTTGTTTTATTTCACCCTAAAAAATAAACTGCGTGCTTTATGTTTGAGCTATTTAAACGGGGCATGGCTGGGGATTCCTTTTGCACTGGCAGTTTTTGGCCCGCAAGCGACCAGTACCGTGGTGGCCCTGTACATCGGTGGTTCCTTGTTTGGCAATGTCTGTGCGGTAATGGCAGTCAGTGAAGCCAGACAAGATAGTGGCTATATTTTAAAAAATGTACTGCTCTCACCACCTGTGGTAGCACTTTCGGTGGCAGCTTTATTGTCATTTTGGGATTTGAGTCACTGGCAGCAAGTGCCTTGGATAGAGATACTGTATCAGGCCAATAAAGTGCTGGTGACTTTTAGCGGCATGTGTGTGCTGGGAATGTGGCTGAGTAATGTGCGGATCAGCCGCTTCGATTTAATGCGTAGTCTGCAAATGATTTTTTATAGAGGGCTGTTTGCAGTTTTGCTGTGTGGCGCAGCTTATTATTATTTACCTATTCCGCAGCAGACGCTGACTTATGCGGTAATGCTGATGTTCTTTTTATTGCCGCCTGCAGCCAATATTGTGGCGCTGGAAACCCATTATCAGGGAACAGGCCATTCCGCCAAATATATTGCTTCGGGAACTTTGGCCAGCGTGATCTTGATTGCCTTATATGGGGCAGTGGTGCATGTATTGATGCCTCATCTATAAAAGTTCACCCTTTGCAAAAGGGGATTTAGAAATCTCCCTCTGCCCTATGGGAGAGGGTCGGGGTGAGGGTAGAATCCCTCCCAACCTCTCTTTTTAAAGAGAGGGAGTGTTTTTTCTATTTTCCTAAGGGTGAGTGATATTTTTATAATTACCTCCCCCTTGCGCAGCAGTGCTGCTCATCTCCTAGAAGGAGAGGGGAAAAATATGGAAAACTTATTTCGCCAAACTCGCTTTAAACAACTGCATCGCCTGACCACGATGACTAATTTTATTCTTTTCTTCCTTGCTCATTTCTGCACTGGAAATCCCCAGTTCCGGTAACCAGAACAAGGGGTCATAGCCAAAACCATTTTCACCACGTGCAGCTTCCAGAATTTCCCCGTGCCAGATACCCTGAAAGACTTGCGGTAACGGATCTTCGGCATGTTGGACCAGTGCCAGTACACAAACAAACATACCCTCAATTGCTTCACCCTCTTGGCGTAAGGGTTTGAGATCGGCCAGCAGTTTTTCATTATTGGCGGCATCGTTGCCATGCTCACCGGCATAACGAGCCGAATAAATGCCGGGAGCGCCTCCAAGAACTGGCACACAAATGCCTGAATCATCTGCAATAGCAGGTTTTCCGGAAATTTTAGCGGCATGACGTGCCTTGATAATCGCATTTTCGACAAAGCTTAGACCATCTTCGATCGCATCTTCGATATTCAACTTGCCTTGAGCTACGACTTCAACCGGCAGTTGTAGCTCGGCAAACAGTTTTTCAAACTCGGCAATTTTACCTTTGTTATTACTCGCCAATACCAGTGTACCTTGGGATAACCAGTCAGTTGCAGCCATGTCAAAAACTCATTATTAGATAAAGAATGGGTGCTATTTTAGCAATGGATGAAGAATTTGCGGCAATAAAAAAGCACCCGAAGGTGCTATTTATACCATTCAGCTTATTGTGCCTGAATCCATCTGTCGGCACGGTCACGTGCCTGACGGATCTGCTCTTGGGTTAAATTCGCTGCCAAGGCAGTTTTTCTGCCTTCCGACAGCGTAATCACCTTATTGTCGAGCATGCCATCACGGGTAGACAGTTCATACCACTGGTAAGCGCCCATATAGTTTTTCTTTTTCTCTTCCATCATTGCCAGGTTAAAGCTGGCACGGTTATCGCCACGGCTAGCCGCTTTTTCAAAATACTGACGCGCCAGCACTTCATCTTTTCTGGTGCCAATGCCATCGGCCAGCATACGGCCAACATTCAGCTGTGCAACTGCCAGACCTTGATCCGCAGCAGCTTTATACCAGGCAAAGGCCTGTCGTTCATCTTTTTGAATGTCTTTACCATACTGGTATTTGGTAGCCAGATAAAACTGTGCACCGGCCTGACCAGCTTTCGCTGCTTTGGTCAGACTGTTGATATCCATGATGGAATACTGAGCCGCCTGACTGGCAACAGATGGACTAGGTGCAACATAATCTGCATGGGCTTGCATGCCAAAAAGTCCCGCCAGTAGCGTCGTACTTAATAATAATTTTTTCATAGCGCGCTCACTCGATAAATTGCGACTTCACCAAATAGATTAGGGAGATGCTTGCTCAGCAAACTATCTTCTTGATTCCCGTTCACAGCGAGTCGATTAATAATTTTGATATTATTTTCCGCACAAAGTGCTTCAAAATCACGAAATGTACATAAGTGGATATTCGGGGTGTTATACCACATATACGGCAAGGCTTCAGAAACCGGCATTCTCCCTTTGATTGCCAAGAAAGAACGGGTCTTCCAATGCGCAAAGTTCGGGAAGGTAATAATGGCCTGTTTCCCCACACGCACCATATCACGTAATAATACGTCAGGCGCATCTACAGCTTGCAAAGCTTGTGCCATGACCACATTGTCAAAAGACTGGTCAGCAAAGCGGCTTAAGCCGAGGTTTAAGTCTTGCTGGATGATATTTAACCCGCGACTGACTGCAATTGCAATCTTT
Source organism: Acinetobacter sp. SFA (assembly GCF_001647535.1). Classification (NCBI taxonomy): domain Bacteria; kingdom Pseudomonadati; phylum Pseudomonadota; class Gammaproteobacteria; order Moraxellales; family Moraxellaceae; genus Acinetobacter; species Acinetobacter sp. SFA. The sequence goes on from NZ_LSZI01000016.1 coordinate 186,873, forward strand.
TCCTGATCAATTTCTAATCCGTATGCACGAATATCGTGCTTTTTGCTCATTTGTGCCAGCAGTTCACCGTCACCACAACCGAGGTCAAGTACGCTAGAACCCGGCTTGATCCACTTTTCAGCGAGTTGTTGATCGATACGCATTATATGGTCTCCTTCGGTGTTGCTTTCAGGTGTTCTTCACCCCCGAGAAATGCACGCAAAGATTTTACATAGAGCGGAATCGGGAACAGGAAGGAGTCATGGCCTTGTTCCGCATCAATATCCAGATAGCTGACAGGTTTGTGATTGCTGATCAAGGCATCCACGATTTCCTGTGAGCGGGCAGGGGTAAAACGCCAGTCAGTGGTGAATGACACCACCAGGAATTTGCACTGGGTATTGGCCATGGCTTTTTTGAGCGACTGTTCATATTCACGCGACGGATCAAAGTAATCCAGTGCCTTGGTCATAATCAGATAGGTATTGGCATCGAAGTTACGGCTGAACTGTTCGCCCTGATAACGCAAATAGCTTTCGACCTGAAATTCAACGTCAAAACCATACATAAATTTGCCTGATTTCAAATCGCGGCCAAACTTCTGCTTCATGGCCTCTTCGGACAGGTAAGTAATATGGCCCACCATACGCGCCAGAATCAGGCCACGTTTTGGATAGCTGTCATTTTCCAGATAACGACCATTATGGAAATCCGGGTCTGACAAAATCGACTGACGTGCCACTTCGTTAAAGGCAATATTCTGTGCAGAAAGCTTTGGAGCGCTGGCAATGATCACGCATTTTCTTAAACGGTTTGGATAATCCACTGACCATTGCAATGCCTGCATGCCACCCAGTGAACCGCCAATGATGGCATCCCAGGTATCAATCCCTAAACGGTCAGAGAGCAGGGCTTGGGTTTTGACCCAGTCGCGGACCGTAACTAATGGAAAATCAGGGCCATAAGGACGGTTGTCATGTTCAGGATTGGGTGAGGTCGGGCCGGTAGAGCCATTACAGCCACCAATATTATTCAGTGAAACCACAAAGAATTTTGACGTATCAATGGCTTTGCCGGGGCCAATACATGAATCCCACCAGCCGGGTTTTTTATCATCTTCATGATGATAGCCTGCAGCATGGTGATGCCCGGAAAGCGCATGGCAGATCAAAATAGCATTGGACTTATCGGCATTGAGTTCGCCGTAAGTTTCAACCATCAGTTCAAAACGGGGAAGGATGCGACCGCATTCAAGCTCTAACGGCTCTTCAAATTGGAACTTTTGTGGGACAACAATGCCCACTGAGTCAGCTGGAAAAGACACGGGAGGGATTCGCCTTAAAATCTTGAGTATGAATAATAAAAGGATACCATTTGCAGGTATCCTTCTAAAGTCTTTTTAATGCTATGGATTATTGCTAATTCTAATACCGTGTTTAGACGGCAGCAGCAATCACCTGATCAGTGCTTAACACACCCTGATCAATCAGACGGTTGGTACATGCGATAATCGCTTCGATGGAAGAGGTCACGATGTTGTCATGTACCCCTGCACCAAAGGCAGATTTACCGGTACCTTTCACTTGAAGTTCGATCAAGGCCAATGCTTTGGCATGGGCACCTGAACTGATGCTGCGCTCTTCATAGTTTACGACATCAATTGGCAACTGAAGTGCATCCAGAATTGCAGAAATTGGACCATTGCCTTCACCGCGGATACGACGGGACTGACCGTCAATTTCAAGGTCAAGCTCAATCACCTGATTGCCGTTATCATCTGACAATTTGTAGTTTTTCGCAGAATAGTGAACGTTTTTAGCATTCACATAGGTTTCCTTGAATAACTTCCAGATTTCGGTCGCGCTGATTTCAGTGCCTTGTTCATCGGTACGTTTTTGTACGATCTGAGAGAATTCAATCTGTAAACGACGCGGCAAGATCACGTTGTAGTTCGATTCTAACAAGTAGGCAATACCACCTTTACCTGATTGTGAATTCACACGGATTACGGCGTCATAATCACGGCCCAAATCTTTCGGGTCGATTGGCAAATACGGCATATCCCAGATTTCTTCGTTTTTCTGGAACTCGAAACCTTTTTTGATCGCATCCTGATGCGAACCCGAGAATGCAGTGAAGACCAAATCGCCGGCATATGGATGACGCGGGTGCACAGGTAAACCGGTACATTCTTCCACAGTCGCAATGATTTCATTGATGTTGGAGAAATCCAAATTCGGTGCTACACCTTGGGTGTACATGTTCAAGGCAATCGCAGCCACGTCAACGTTACCGGTACGTTCACCATTCCCAAATACGCAGCCTTCAACCCGGTCAGCACCGGCCATAATCGCCAATTCTGAAGCGGCAATGCCACAACCACGGTCATTGTGACAGTGAACTGAAATAATCACGCCGTCACGACGCTGAATGTTACGGTGCATCCATTCGATTTGATCGGCATAGATGTGTGGACCTGAAACTTCTACCGTTGCAGGCAAGTTTAAGATCACTTTATTCTCTGGCGATGCTTCCCAGATTTCAGTGACTGCATCGCAGACATCTTTCGCGACTTCTAATTCGGTTGCCGTAAAACATTCCGGGCTGTACTGGAAGATAAATTCAGTTTCCGGCTGTTTTGCAGCGTATTCTTTCACTTTTTGTGCAGCATTAATGGCAAGCTGTTTTGCACCTTCTACATCAACATTCAAGACTTTGTTGCGGAATGTCGGCGAGTTGGAATTATAGATATGCACAATGGCACGTTTCGCACCTTGTAAAGATTCAAAGGTACGTTGAATCAAGTGATCACGTGCCTGAACCAATACCTCGATATAAACGTCATCCGGAATATGACCTTCTTCAATCAATTTACGGGTGAAATCGAAGTCAATTTGCGAAGCTGATGGAAAGCCGATTTCAATGTGCTTGAAACCGATTTTTACCAGCATCTGGAACATCTTGAATTTCTGCTCCATGTTCATTGGCTCAAAGATCGCTTGGTTACCGTCACGCAGGTCGGTACTCATCCAGATTGGCGCTTTATTGATTTCGTTGTTCGGCCATTGACGGTCTGGTAAGTCCACACGTTGATACATGCGACGGTATTTTTTACTTGGATCAGCCAACATCATGAGAGAGCTCCTTGTGTAACCTGATACAGCCTGTGTTTGGTTGAAGCACTGGCAAAGGTTGCGGAATAGATTTTGTCTATAATCATTTTCATGCAGGTTGGAACCAGGATTAAAACTAAAAAACTTCCGAAATATGTGAAATTTAGTTTTAACCACAAAACCTGCATGTATCACTTATACAATTTAGTTTAATCCAGTTAAATCGAAAAGTTTTTGCTTTTTTTATGGATTTTAGTCGTATCTCAATAAAGATTTTCTTATAAAGTTTAAGTCATGGAAAATATTTTCACCAATTTTAAATATTTTATTTTATATTTTCTTAATTTAAACTTAATGCATGATTTTTTACACTTAAATACCCGATGATGCAGTATTTTTTTACAAAAAAATAAATCTGCTTATGTTCACAGATCACTAAATTCATGCTGGCTTTCAAAGCTCGGCCCATTTACGCATTAAATTATGATACAGATTGGTCAGTTTCATGACTTCGGCGTGCTGATCACCTAGCTCAATTCTCAGATTTTGAATACTCTGATCCAGATTAAACAGCATATGCCGTTCTGCATCATCCCGAATCATACTTTGTACCCAGAAAAAAGAGGCTATTCGGCAACCAGAAGTAATCGGAGTGACTTCATGCAGGCTGGTCGACGGATACAGAATCATATCGCCGGCAGGCAGTTTCACTTCGTGATAACCGTAAGTGTCTTCGACCACCAGTTCACCACCGACATATTCTTCCGGCTCACTCAGGAAAACCGTACAGGATAAATCCGTTCTGAGGCGTTCATTGCTCCCGCGAATACGACGAATCGAATTATCGACATGAAAGCCGAAAGATTCATTATTTTCATAGCGGTTAAACAGGGGAGGAATAATATCCAGAGGAATTGCAGCTGATAAAAATAAAGCATGCTGTCCCAGAGATTCCAGAATAATATTGCTGAGATGATGAGTGAGTGGATGATCTTCAGGCAATTGCTGATTCTGTTTCACGCTGGCAGAGAGTGTACCCGCGGTGACTTTGCCATTGACCCACTCAATCTTCTTCATCTCCTCACGGAAATATTGCACCTGTTCTTTGCTCAGTACATTTGGAATATGATGCAGCACTGGAAACCCTCGAATAATTGCATTTTCAAAATAGCATAGCCTCCCATCAGGAGGCTATGCGCTTATATCGAATTAATATTTAAAGTTGACTGCCAGCACTGCACTGCGGCCTTCTGCTTCAGTGGCATAGTGAGAGGCATAAGCTTTAGTGAAGTAACGTTCATCAGACAGGTTGTTGACGTTTAATTGCAAATCAACATTTTCATTCACGTTATAACGCGCCATGGCATCATAACGGACATAACCTGGAACCCACTTGGTATTGGCTGCATCACCATAAACTTTATCCATTGCAACAGCACCCGCTCCTAAAGTTAAAGCAGGTGTTACAGCATAGGTAGTCCAAAGGGTTGCAGAATTTTTAGGTACATTCTGCATTTGCTTACCTTTGGCAGGATTGTCAGGTGTACATACCCCTTGACGGTTACAGGATGGGCCCGGGTTCACAGTTTCACTGTCGAGATAAGTATAACCAGCAGATACAGCCCATTTATCCGTAATTTGGCCATTTACGCCCAGCTCAAGACCGTCTACTTGGGTTTCGCCGCCATTGGTATATGTAGCAGCATCCAGTTGAATCCGTGTATTTTGTTTTTCAGTACGGAACACGGCAGCGGTTAAACTCAGTCTTTCATTTAATACATCCCACTTTGTACCGATTTCAAAGGTACGGCTCTCTTCTGGATCTAAGTCCATATAGACTTGGCCAATTGCTTCTGAACCATCCCCGCCATCTACACCGACCGGATTGGCAGAAGTCGCATAACTTGCATAGATAGAACCATTTTCAACAGGTTTAAAGATTAATCCAGCCTGATAGGTCAGGAAATCGGTATTATTTTCAATAGAGTCGCCAGTCGCGTTTGTGGTTTGCTTGGTATCAAATTTATCCCAACGTAAACCCAAATCTAATAACCATTGCGGGCTAAACTCGATATTATCTAAGAGATAGACAGATGTAGTCTCGGTCGTGGTTGTCGTGAGATTTTTGTTGGCTGCGGAAGAGCCCAACCATTGATCACGTGAGTCTGGATTAGTTAATGATGTACACCATGCATCGTTGATAGCACAGTCGCTGTTGAAACCACCTGTGGTGGTACCTGGATAGCCTGGATAACTTGTTAAGTAGTTACCTTTGTCAGATTTTTGATCTGAGTACTCTGCACCTATATTAAAGCTATGCTTGAATGCACCTGTATTAAACTTACCTGTCAAAGCAAGCTGGTCGGTAAAGATGTTGGTATCAGTAATACGTGAGTTTATACGACGCCAGACTTTATCATTCAGCACGTTCCCTTTGGAGTCATCTGGCTGGGTCCATAAGTAGTCATTTTTGGCAGTGCTATATACCGCTGTATTACTCAGGGTCAGGTTATCCGTTAAATCGTGTTCCAGTTTGATGGTACCGATCTGATTTTCCTGTTTCTGGAAATCACGACTTAATAAACCATAATAAATGCCCTGTTTTACATCGACAGGTTTACCGACGGTGGCTTTTTTTGCCGCATCATACTTATAAGGAACCCCTGAATCCGGCGTGTCATCCGATTTTAAATAGTAATAACTTAAAGTCGCACGGGTAGGGGTGTCCAGACCAAATACAATACTCGGTGCAATACCGGCACGTTTATATTCGGCACCATTTTTCTGGCCAGCTTTTTCATTATGGTGACCCATCACGGCCACACGTGCTGCTATACCATTTCCAAAATCTTTATTGCCATCCAAGGTTATGCGTTGATAGTTGTCAGTACCACCCGCGACAGAACCTTCTAGAAAGTCACCCGCTTTAGCAACTTTAGAAATCATGTTGATACTACCACCAGTCGTTCCTGCACCGCCCATGGCAGATGCAGAACCTTTGGTGACTTCAACCTGTTCGACAGCAAACATTTCACGGTTCTGTGAAGTGGCGTTGCGTACGCCGTCTACATACATGGAGCTTTCAGAATTATAACCCCGAATAAAAGGACGATCACCGTTTGGATTGCCACCTTCACCCGCGCCCAAGGTAATCCCTGGAACTGTACGCAAGGCATCACTTAAGGTAGTGACTTGTGTATCTTCAATTAACTGTTTTGAAATGAGCGCAACTGACTTGGGGGTATCGAGTAAAGGCGCTACAAATTTGCTGTTTGCAGATTGGCTTACTTTGAAGCTAGGTGCCGGTTCAGCTTTGACTTCTTGATGAATCGTCTCTAACTGGATCACCTGTTCTTCTGCCATCGCAGATCCAGCCACCATTGATAAAGATGAAACAATTGCAGAGGAAACGATTTTTTTACGTGTTTTAATGAAGGTCATGTTAAACCTAAAAAATGAATATTAAAAAAGTATGAGAATAATAATGATTCTTGTTTTTATTTTTATCCTTTTGTCATAGGAATTCATGATCTTTAAGAAAATATTAAATGAGATTTCAAATGTAATGTTATATCAATACTTGATTAAACAATTGATTTTAATAAATATTGATAAATAAAGCTGATTGTTAACTTTTTATTGAGAATAATGATGTTTATTAGAAGGGCATGAATTAGCAATGTTTTGGGAAGTGCTGATCTAGCGACAAGAAAAAAACCCTGCCGAAGCAGGGTTTTGAATCATGACTTTTATATTAGAAGTCGTATGAAACAGATAACCAGTAGTTACGGCCTGGAATATAAGTACCTGTTGTACTAGAACCGATATCTAAATATTTATAACCGGTGGCAGTTTGGGGACGACCACGGTTGTCTAAATATTCATATGATTTTGCACCTTCGGTAAAATCTTTGTCCAGCAAGTTGTTCACAGCCATATTCAGACGTAATTGATCACTGACGGTATAACTTGCACCGAGGTTGAATACGCTATAGCCCGCTAACTTGTCACCAAATAATTTATATTCTTCATAGTCGCTTGAGCCTAAACCTGAAGCAGGTGCTGTTGGCGTAGTCAGGAAGCGTTGACGATCAGATTTATATTCGTACTGTAACCATAGGTCTACAGCAGGCACCAGATGCCATGTTGAAGTCAGGTTAAGCGCATTACGTGGCTGGTTATTGTAATAAGTGCCTTCGTTTTCTCCATCCGTAATTTCACTTCTGGTATAGGTATAGGCAGCTTTCATATCCCATTCAGGCAAAATGCTGTATTGCAAAGTTGCTTCTGCACCATAAACTTTGGCCTTATTCGCATTCACGCTGGTTGAACATGAGCTTGCAGTCAAGCATTCAGCGGATACAGGAAGATTCTCTGAAACAATCGCATCTTTAATCTGGTTGTAAAAACCGGTTGCCGTGAAATTGATATCATCTGTCGGCTGTAAATTAAAACCTAATTCATAGTTGGTTGAGGTTTCAGGCTTTAAGTCCGGATTACCAAATGTCAGGTTTTGTCCCTGTCCACTGAGGCCAACAACGCCGTCATAAAGGGCTTTCGCAGAAGGTGCTTTATAACCTGTGCTTACACCACCTTTCACGGTCAGCATGTCATTGGTATTCCAGACTAGATAGGCACGTGGACTAAAATGACCGCCAAAACCGGAGTGATCTTCAAAACGACCGCCATAAGTTAAACTTAAACTATCCAAAAGACGCCATTCATCTTCAGCATACACTGACCAGGATTTTTTATCGAATTCGTCTACACCAGTCGAATACAGAGCGATATTATCTTTATTGGTTTGCTCTTTGTATTCCGTACCCACAGTGAGCTTATGCGCACCCAAAGTTGAAATAATATGGCTGTCTGCAATTAAATCGGTATTTTTTAACACACGATCTGCACCAATTTGTGTATTTCCGACGGGTAATGCAGCCGAAGGTATCGTACGACCTTTGGTTTCAGTTTCTGAGTGGCTGATATAAGTATTCCACTGACCAAAGCTATAGTCGCCATCATGCCCGATTGCAAACTGGGTACGATCAAAAATCAATTTATCTTTATAACCATTTGCTGTTGTTGCAGTATCTAAAGTACCTAAACGGCTATCTTCATTCTTATAGTTTTGATGGCTGTAGAATGAGTCAAGCCACAAGGCATTTTGATCATCTACTTTGTATGTAAGTTTACCGCCTACATCATAATTATGTGCGGTGGTTGGGCGTGGATCTCGACCTGTTGAACCTTCGACCCGGTCAGACTGTCCCCGGTCATAATAACTGCCGCGAAGCTGCAGACCAAGCACATCATTGACCAATGGACCATTCACTAAAAAGCTGGTTTTCCAGGAGTCTGCTTCAGCACCATGCTCCATAACGTTGCCACTGACAGTAACGTTCCCATTCCACTCGTCTGAAACTTTTTTGGTAATGATATTAATGACACCACCCATCGCATCTGAACCATATAGGGTCGACATAGGTCCGCGAATCACTTCGATACGCTCAATGGCTGAAAGGGGCGGCATAAAGCCTGTTGCTGCTTCACCAAAACCATTCGGGGTAACATCTGTTGAGGTGGTTTGACGACGGCCATCAATCAAAATAAGGGTGTCATCAGCGTTCATACCACGGATGCTAACATTTAGTCCTGCAGTTTTGCCTACGCCATTACGCACATCCACTCCAGGGACATCAACCAACAGGTCAGCAATATTGGTGGCATTCTTACGTTGAATATCTTCTTGAGTGATCACGCTAATTGAGGCGGGTGCATCTTTTAATTGTTGTTCAAAACCCGATGCAGAAACTACAATGGTAGACAAGGTGGTAGTTGGGATGTTTGAGAGGCTATGTGTCTCTGCAAAAGCAGATGTTGCTGTGACCCCAAAAATTGCCAATGTAAGCGGACGAAGACTAAAACTATGCATGACCAAATTCCCGAACCGAAGAATAAATTAGTATTGTTGCTCAAATAAGAAACTGGATATTAATGATAGTACTTATCATTTGCAATAAAAATATACATTTTCTGCATTTAAGTGGGGTTGACTGAATATCTGAAAGGGTAGCAATTCGAATAAAAAAGACTTAAAAGCTGGAACTCGCGCGTATTTTTTGTATATCCTTAAATGTTGTCATATAATGTGGCACATTTTTATAAACCTGTTATTACCAAATATATAGAGGAAGCCATGCAAGTAACTTCTGAAGCGGTTTCGGGCGTTGCCCGTCGTTTAAATGTTTCTGTACCGACGAGCCGTATTAATGAGCAATTTGAAGCTCGTTTAAAACGCACTGCTAAAACTGCGAAGATCAACGGCTTCCGTCCAGGTAAAGTGCCTGTAAACGTTGTTCGTCGTGAATACGGCGCTGGTATCTACCAAGAAGTTGTCAACGACATCATTCGTGATACAGTTTTCGAAGCGATCCAGCAAGAAAAAATCAATGCTGTAGGCATGCCGAACATTGAAAAAACTGAAATGAAAGACGACGCTTTAGTTTATGAAGCGACCGTTGAAGTTTATCCAGAAGTTGACGTGAAATTCGAAGGCCTGGAAGTTGAACGCAAAGCTTCAGAAGTGAATGACAAAGATGTTGAGAAGATGATTGAAAATCTTCAAAAACAACGCGCTTCTTGGGCTGAAACCAAAGGCATGGCGAAAAAAGACATGCAAGTGACTTTTGACTTCGAAGGTTCAATCGACGGCGAAAAATTTGAAGGCGGTTCTGCAGAAGACTTCAAACTTGTTCTAGGTTCTGGTCGTATGATTCCTGGCTTCGAAGATGGCATCATCGGTATGAAGAAAGGCGAAGAGAAAGTGATTGATGTTACTTTCCCTGAAGACTATCAAGCTGAAAACCTGGCTGGTAAACAGGCTCAATTCAAAATTACTGTGAAGCTTGTTGAAAAACAAAAACTTCCAGAAATTGATGCTGAATTTCTGAAAATCTTCGGTGTATCTGAAGAAGAAGGCGTTGAGAAGTTGAAAGCTGACGTTCGTAAAAACATGGAACGTGAAGTGAAAAACGGCCTGCGCAACCAGGTTAAAGGCGCAACTTTTGATGCACTGGTTGCTGCAAACGAAGTTGAACTTCCAGCTGCCATGCTTGCTCAGGAAATTGACCGTCAACGTCAACAAATGATCCAGCAGTTCACTCAACAGTTTGGTGCTCAAGGCGCGAAAGCATTTGATTCAAGCATGCTTCCAGATGATCTGTTCAAAGAACAGGCTGAAAAATCTGTGAAACTTGGCGTGCTAGTAAGCAAAGTACTTGCTGATGCGAAAATCGAAGTTGATCAAGCACGTGTAGAAGCTTACATCGAAGACATGGCTTCTTCTTATGAAGATCCAAACGAAGTGATCGAATACTTCAAGAATGACAAGCAGCAACGTGCTCAAATCGAAGCTGTAGTACTTGAAGATCAAGTGGTTGACTACATTCTGAACTCTGCGAAAGTGACTGATGTAACTGTAAGCTATGAAGACTTATTGAAAGAGCAACAGGCTCGTCAACAAGGCTAATTTTAGCTTTCCATAAAAAGGCGCTTCGTGCGCCTTTTTTCATATTATTGATATATCTGTTTTTCACAAAACTAATGCAAAAAATATGAGAGATTTATTGGCGATTATTTTGCAATTTCATTGATTATCCCTCATATTGTAATTATGGATTAAGTCACAAAAATTTAGGAATAAATAAACCTATGTATGTTCCAACGATTGAAAACGCTTTAGTGCCAATGGTGGTAGAACAATCCTCTCGTGGTGAGCGTTCTTTTGATATTTATTCACGCCTTTTACGTGAGCGGGTAATTTTTTTAACAGGTGAAGTTGAAGACAATATGGCCAACTTGATCGTTGCGCAAATGTTGTTTTTGGAAGCGGAAAACCCAGATAAAGATATTCATTTATATATCAATTCACCGGGTGGCTCGGTGACAGCTGGCATGGCAATCTACGATACCATGCAGTTTATTAAACCGGATGTCGTGACTTATTGTATGGGTCAGGCAGCCTCAATGGGGGCATTCCTGCTGAATGCAGGGACCAAAGGCAAGCGTTATTGCCTGGAAAATGCCCGCGTCATGATTCACCAGCCTTTAGGTGGTTTTAAAGGCCAGGCATCAGATATTGAAATTCACGCACGTGAAATTCTGTTCATTAAAGAACGTTTAAACCGTTTAATGGCTGAACATAGTGGTCAGGAATATGAAAAAGTGGCACGTGATACAGACCGTGACAACTTTATGACTGCTCAGCAAGCGAAAGAGTACGGTCTTGTGGATGAAGTACTTACTAAACGTCCATAAGTTTTAAAGATTGAGATATTGGAGTAAATATGTCCGAACATCCTCAAGGACAAAAGCATTGTTCATTTTGCGGTAAAACGCAGTCTGAAGTCGGAAAGCTGATTGCAGGCGAGGACGCATACATTTGTAATGAATGTGTGGACGTATGCTTAGATTTGGTTCAAACCAGTCAGCAGGTAGAAACCAATGACTGGGCGAACCGTCCTTTGCCGAAACCGCATGAAATCCGTGCGGCGCTGGATCAATATGTGATTGGTCAGGACGTAGCGAAGAAAACCTTATCTGTTGCGGTATATAACCATTATAAACGTCTGAAAGTGCAGACCAATGGTAAGAAAGCAGATGATTCTGTTGAAATTGCTAAAAGTAATATCCTGCTGGTCGGACCGACTGGTTCAGGTAAGACCTTGCTGGCCCAAACACTTGCCCGTCTTCTCGATGTTCCATTTGCCATGGCAGATGCAACCACACTGACCGAAGCGGGGTATGTGGGTGAAGATGTAGAAAACATTGTACAAAAGCTTTTGCAAAAAGCTGATTACGATGTCGAAAAAGCGCAAAAGGGCATTATCTATATCGATGAGATCGACAAGATTACCCGCAAGTCGGAAAATCCATCGATCACACGTGACGTATCGGGTGAAGGTGTACAGCAAGCCTTGCTGAAAATGATCGAAGGTACGGTGGCTTCCATTCCTCCTCAAGGTGGGCGTAAGCATCCGCAGCAAGAATTTATTCAGATCGATACCTCGAACATCCTGTTCATTTGTGGTGGTGCATTCTCAGGTCTTGAGAAAATTGTCCAGCAGCGTCAGGAAAAAGGTGGTATTGGCTTTACTGCGGAAGTCCGTAACAAAGATGAAAGCAAAAAGCTGTCTGAGCTGTTCCGTCAGGTCGAAGCAACTGACTTGGTGAAATTCGGTCTGATTCCAGAATTTATTGGTCGTCTGCCAGTGATTGCAACGCTGGATGAACTGGATGAAGAAGCGCTGATGCAAATTCTGACTGAGCCAAAGAATGCATTGACCCGTCAATATAAACATCTGTTTGAGATGGAAAATGTAGATCTGGTCTTTGAAGACTCGGCTTTACGTGCTGTGGCGAAAAAAGCCCTGGAGCGTAATACCGGTGCGCGTGGTCTGCGTTCGATCCTGGAAAATTCATTGCTTGAAACCATGTATGACCTGCCGAGCCGTAGTGATGTAGGTACTGTGGTGGTGAATGAAGCAGTAATTAATGGTAAAGCTGCACCAGAGTTTCGTGCTGAGCGTCAACCACATGATGAACCAGAAACAGCAGCAAAAGTTGATTTAAAAGTGGTGAATAGCAAATCTGCCTGAGAGTTGCTATTCGTCAGAAACGTGTGAAAACCCCGTGTTTTCACACGTTTTTTATTTCCAAAAATAAAAGCAGATGCTAATCTCAACATCTAGGCGTGGACGCCGAAAGTTATAAAAAATATATCGCAAAGCACTTGCATACAAGAATAAAGACGCAGTGAGGGATAAGCATGCGTGGAGTCGCCATCGTACTCATCGGCAGTTTGGCGCTGATGGGGTGTCACGGTAAAAAAGCCGTAGTTGAACCTACACAGCCGCTCAGTACTTTAAAAAATATTGATCTTGAAAAAAAACCAGGCTTCGTCGAGAAGCACAAGGTAGGCATGTTCACGATTGGTGGTTGGGTGAACCAGAAACAGGGTCATCATTTCCAAACGGTTAAGCCACAGCATGAAGAAGCAGCTATTGTTTATTTATATCGTCCAGATTCAAAATGGAACCGTCAGGAAATTGTAGCTGCGAGTCTGTTTATCAATCAGCATCGCATTCCAAGTTTACTGCATAATCACCATTACTGGATCGAGCTACCTGCAGGCACTTATCGTTTAAGTACTAGCCGTCCTTTGGGTACTCTGCACTTTCAGACACCTAAATATCTGGACCTTACGGTAGAAGCAGGACAGTCCTATTTTATTAAATATGATGAGGAAAATCTCAGCACCCGTCGTAGTGTAACGGGACCGCTGATGCTAATGCCGAATAATGTGGGTTTAAATGAAATTGCTTTTACCCAGTTAAAGTCAGACAGTTTTAACTTTTTTGCACAGGATCAGCAAACAGGAAAAATCCGCAAAAAAGCCCAGAAGATTAAACCGACTGCTTATGATCCAAGCCTAGACGTACAATTGACCACGCCTTTTAAACTGTGGGATCCGCGGACTTGGTAATTTGGATAGTTCTTTGAGGAAAGATAATAAAAAAGCACCCTAAATGGGTGCTTTTTTATACAGCTTTAATTAGCCTGCAGCAGCATCAACTACTGGAATCTTGCCAATTTTAGCTTGCCAGATTTTCGGTGCAGTGGCATGAATAGAAGTACCATTCACATCAACCGCGACAGAGACCGGCATATCTTTCACAACAAACTTGTAGATCGCTTCCATACCCAGGTCAGCAAAGGCAACCACTTCAGCTTCACGGATCGCTTTAGACACGAGGTACGCAGCGCCACCTACAGCCATTAAGTAAGTCGCTTTATTGTCTTTGATTGCTTCAACGGCAGCAGGACCACGATCCGCTTTACCGATCATGCCAAACATGCCAGTCGCTTCAAGAACTTGACGTGTGAATTTGTCCATACGCGTAGCCGTTGTTGGACCTGCAGGACCAACGACTTCATCACCGACTGGATCGACTGGACCTACGTAGTAGATGAACTTGCCTTTAAGATCAACAGGAAGTTCTTCACCATTGTTCAGCATGTCCACCATGCGTTTGTGCGCAGCGTCACGGCCAGTGTAAATTGTACCGTTAAGAAGCAGCGTATCGCCTGGTTTCCAGGAGTTCATTTCTTCTTGCGTGATGTTGTCCAGGTCAACGCGTTTAGACGTTGAAGAATCCCAAGTCACAGATGGGTAGTCTTCAAGTTTTGGTGCCTGAATATGTGCAACACCTGAACCATCAAGGGTGAAGTGTGCATGACGAGTCGCAGCACAGTTCGGGATCATACCGACTGGTTTACCTGCAGCATGACATGGATAATCTTTGATTTTAATATCAAGTACAGTGGTTAAACCGCCAAGACCTTGTGCACCAATACCCAAAGCATTTACTTTTTCGAAGATTTCGATACGAAGCTCTTCCATTTTGCTTTGTGGACCACGACGAAGCAATTCGTCCATGTTGATCTCTTCCATCAATGCTTCTTTGGCAAGCATCATGGCTTTTTCGGCAGTACCACCGATCCCGATCCCCAGCATACCTGGTGGACACCAGCCTGCACCCATGGTCGGAACAGTTTTCAGTACCCAGTCTACGATTGAATCAGATGGGTTCAACATTGCCAGTTTAGATTTATTTTCTGAACCGCCACCTTTGGCTGCAACAGTGATATCTACTTTGTTACCCGGAACAAGCTTGTGATAGATCACAGCAGGGGTATTGTCTTTGGTGTTTTTACGGCCAAATGCAGGATCGGCCAGAACTGATGCACGAAGTACGTTCGAGTTTTCAAGGTAACCTTGACGCACACCTTCGTTGATTGCATCATCCAGGCTCATGGTTAAATCGAATTTAACGTCCATGCCCACTTCAACAAATACGTTGACGATACCAGTATCTTGGCAGATAGGGCGGTGGCCTTCTGCACACATGCGTGAGTTAATCAAGATTTGCGCGATTGCATCTTTCGCAGCTTTGTTCTCTTCACGGTCGTACGCACGGCTCATCGCTTGGATGAAGTCTTGTGGATGATAGTAAGAAATGAACTGAAGCGCATCTTTAACCGATGTGATCAAGTCATCTTGCTTGATAATAGTGGTCATACAAATATCTCTTGAGCGGGCTGTTAGCTAGCGGGCTAAATTATAAGATAAATAAATCCAGTTGTGGGTGTTTTACAGGGACATTGGCCAAAAGTTTATAGTTTAAGCAATTTATCGTCTTGTTCTGGTCACTAGCATAGTTAAAAAAGACAAGTTCGTGACATATTTATTGTCATATTTCAGCTTGTATTTCACCTCAATAAAGCTTATAAAAATTTAAGTTATTGATTTTTATTTAATATTTAAAAATATAAAAAATCCTGATTGTCATCTAAATGTCATAAAACTTTTACATAATGCAGCTATCAAATAAAGGAGATCCTAACAATGGTTACAGGTATTTTGATGGCAGCTGGTTTTTGTGTATATATCGCTGCAACTTGGATGTATGGTCAGAAAGAAGAGCAAGCCTAAGCTTATCTTCTTTCTCCTATTTTAAGGTTTTATTGGATTACGCTATCTTCAAATCTTCAAATCTTCAAATCTTCAAATCTTCAAATCTTCAAATCTTCAAATCTTCAAATCTTCAAATCTTCAAATAATATTAATAAAAAACAATATTTCAAACATCTTCCCCTTGTCACAATACTCAGGTAACTCACACATTTTATAGAATTACATTATTAACCCAGAAAAACCCAAAGCCTGAAAACCCTTACACATGCAGCGTTTTTTATTGCTTAGACTGTTTTTCTCAACTTCTAGAAACAGGCAAGTAGAATGAACAATTTTAATGCAAGTGATATTAAAGAACATGCTTCAGTCATTGCTTCATGTGGTACTCAAGTCGGGAAGGTGGATCATCTGGAAGGTCAGAATTCAATTAAATTAACGAGAAGTGATGATGAAAATAATGAACATCATTTAATTCCATT
This sequence comes from Acinetobacter sp. SFA, assembly GCF_001647535.1. Classification (NCBI taxonomy): domain Bacteria; kingdom Pseudomonadati; phylum Pseudomonadota; class Gammaproteobacteria; order Moraxellales; family Moraxellaceae; genus Acinetobacter; species Acinetobacter sp. SFA. Next base: position 202,979 of record NZ_LSZI01000016.1, read on the forward strand.
AAGTTGGGTAAGTGAAATCAAAGATGGAAGTGTAGTTTTAAATAAAACAGCAGAAGAAGTGCGTCAGCAGTGGACCACCGTGTAAAAGTGTTTGATGTCTGATTGATGCTGGTTTAGGCGAAAAAGTAAAAACCAGCTATAAGTTTAGGCCGACAGAATTGATCGGTTAAAGTGCTAAATGCCAGCCTGATAGGCTGGCATTTATTATGTGTAACAAAGCTTTTTACGGCATTTATTTTATTCATATAAGGGATTTCGTGCCTGCATCATGATTTCATCTGAATATTTATCTTGGTATTCAAAAGCCTCTTTTTTAACTTCCATCACTTGGAAACCGCATTTTTCATAGGCACGAATCCCGCGTGGATTATGTCCAAACACTTGTAAAGATAGTGTTTTTAATCTTAATTGCTTAAAGGCCCACGTTTTGATGAGCTCGATGGCTTCACTGCCATAACCTTGGCTAGTGAACCTGATTTGAGAGAGCGCAATGCGAAATTCTGCTGTTAGGTTTTCAGGATCAATCTCTAAGACAGATAATTCCCCAATCATACGGTGATCAGCCTGCAGACAAATGGCAAAATCATAACGGAGCGGATGATCAAGGCAGCGTCGAATATGGGCTTCAATTTCAGCCAGGTTAAAGTTCCGCTTTAAGCCTGTCATATGACGAATCTCATCGACTTGCGTAGCCTCCAGGAAAATGGGTGCATCTTCAACTTTTAGAGGCCTTAAGTAGATACGAGCGCCATTTAACTGAAGTATAGGTTTAATGATATTTGGCGACATTTTTTATTTTCGAGATAATCCGTGTGTAGATTATAGAAAATCTGCTCAGTCATAAGAAAAAAATAAAATGATTAATAAAAAAACCACCTGATTTTTCAACCAGGTGGTTTGGAAAACTTAAATTCAAGAAAATTCAAGAAGTATTAAGCTTCTTGCTGCTCGGCCTGAATCGCAGTTAAGGCAATGGTAAACACGATGTCATCGACCAATGCACCACGTGACAAGTCATTCACAGGTTTATTTAAACCTTGCAGCATTGGTCCAACACTGACCACATTGGCAGCACGTTGTACCGCTTTATAGGTCGTGTTACCGGTGTTCAGATCCGGGAAAATAAATACATTGGCACGTCCGGCCACTTGTGAGTCAGGTGCTTTTTGACGCCCCACGCTTTCCACCGAAGCTGCATCATATTGTAATGGCCCATCAATCAGCAGATCAGGACGACGCTCTTTGGCAATACGTGTAGCTTCCGCGACTTTTTCCACATCTGCACCGGTACCTGAAGTTCCAGTCGAATAGGAAATCATGGCTATACGCGGGTCAATACCAAAGGCTTTGGCAGAATCGGCGGACTGAATTGCAATTTCGGCGAGCTGTTCTGCATCAGGATCCGGATTGATCGCACAGTCACCATACACATAGACTTCATCTGGCAATAGCATAAAGAATACGGAAGAGACCAGTGAATAATCCGGAGCAGTCTTGATCAGCTGGAAGGCAGGGCGCACCGTATTTGCGGTGGTATGTACTGCGCCCGACACCAAACCGTCAACCTGATCCAGCGCCAGCATCATGGTGCCAAGTACTACCGTATCTTGCAGTTGTTCACGGGCTTGCAGTTCGTTGAGCCTGCCTTTACGCAGCTCGACCATCTTGTCGATGTAGTTTTCACGCACCAGATCCGGATCAAGAATTTCCAGATCTTCAGGCAATTCGATGCCGCGCGCTTTGGCTACTTCTAGCACCGCTTCAGGCTTGGCCAGCAGAATACACTGTGCAATACCACGTGCCTGACAGATGGCGGCAGCCTGTACGGTACGCGGTTCATCTCCTTCTGGCAGTACAATACGTTTTTTCGCGGCAATCGACTTCTGTACCAGTTCATGACGGAAAGCGGAAGGTGACAGACGTGGCTTATAAGAACCATTCAACATTTGATTCAGCCATTCCGGATTGATATGGCTTGAAACAAAACGCGTCACCTGATCCGCACGTTCAGTATCATCTACCGGAATTTCATTGCTGAGATTTGCCAGTTTTTGTGCGGTTTCAAATGTGTTGAGTGGTGTATGTAAAATCGGTAAACCTTGCTTGATGGCAGTCTGGCAGAATTCCAGCACCTGATCATTTGGCTGATGATGCTCAGTCAGCACCAGACCTGCCAAAGGAATCCCATTACTGCTGGCCAGACTGCTGGCCAGTAACACATCAATGCGGTCGGATGCACTGATGATCAGTTCACCCGCTACAAATTTATGCAGTTCATGCTCGATATTGGCTGAAATCAGGCTGCTATTTTGTACACGGCGCTGCTTGGCTTCGCCTTCATTAATCCAGTAACCAGAAATATATGCAGCAAGATCAGACATACGCGGTACACTCAAGGTTTTACTGAAAGGCACCAAGCCAATCACTGGTAATTTTTCAGAACCAATATGCGGATGAGTCTGCTGAATGGCTTTAATAAATTCTGCAGTTTCAGCCTTGAGGCGTAAATCCGGATTCAGCGTGACAGGAATCTGTGCAGATTCTTCAGGCAAGCCCTTGGTACGCATCAACATGATACCTGCCAGACGGGTAGAGCTGGCACCACCAAAGTTACGAAGCTGATGTTCAATTTTATCTGCGGTTTGGCTTGGCTTGAGAATATTGGCATTGCTGACCACAATAACTTTGGCATCGAGGGCCTGTGCCAATGCAGCATTCAGATCGTCGGCAAAACTGTCCTGAGTATTTGGCAGCAAACCTTCGACAATAATCAGGTCATGCTGTTTGGCAATTTGACGATGCAGACGTACCGCTTCTTCAAGCAGTTCATCCTGTTCCCCCAGATTGATCTGCTGCAAGACTTTGCTATAACGGATGGGTTCAACAGTTTCACTCTGAGAAATATGACGATACAAAGCCGTGGTGCGGTCTTCGATTTCATTCAATTCCTGAGCAAAAGGTTTGAGGAAGCCAGCTTTTACCCCTTGGCATTCCAGCGCATAAATCAGGCCCAAACAGGCAGAAGTTAGGCCTACGCCTTCCCCGGTGGGTACCAATAAAATTGTTTTCATAAGTTATGTCAGTCGCAAAATAATAGAAATCAGTTAAAAAGTGGCCGGGCCTGCTTATGCAGGCGTTGCCTCAACTTTAGACTTTTTTGCAGTATGTTGCTCGATTTCGAGTTCTACAACACTCTGAACTTCCTGGGCAATGCGGCCTTCTTCATCGGTTGGTACCACCCAGATTTGTGGGCCTGTGCCTGAGTCGATCCGGCCTTCGGTACCGCGTTTCAGTTCATTATTGGCATTCTTATCCAGATTGAAACCAAAATGAGGCAGGTAAGTCATGGTCTTTTCACGGATATACGCCGAGTTTTCGCCAATGCCACCCGTAAAGAACAGACCATCGATGCGTGGCAGACCACAGCTCAATGCTGCCAGGGATTTGGCCAGGCGATAGCAGAATACTTCAATCGCCAGGCTGGCATCTTCATTGCCTTGCTCTGATGCTTCAATCAGGGTGCGCATGTCATTGGACAGATCAGACAGACCTAAAAGACCACTTTGGCTATTCAGCATCTTGTCAATTTTATAAATGTCCCAACCCAGATTTTTCGCCAGGAAGCTGTGCAGGCTTGGGTCGACATCGCCACTGCGTGTGCCCATGACAATGCCTTCAAGTGGGGTTAAACCCATAGAGGTATCTATACTTTGCCCATTCCAAACGGCACAGGTCGAGCTACCATTGCCAAGATGCGCGGTTAACCAGCCCCCTTGTTTAAAACTGCCTGCCAGTTCAGAACCACGGTCTGAAACATAGGCATGGCTGGTTCCGTGGAAACCATAGCGACGTACACCATGAGCAGTATATAAAAATTTCGGCAGGGCATAACGATAAGCATGCGCTGGCATGGTTTGGTGGAAGGCAGTATCAAATACTGCAACCTGTGGCAATTCCGGAAATAAACGTTTGGTGGCTTCAATGCCAATCAGGTGTGCCGGATTGTGTAATGGCGCAAGCGGCGTTGCTTCACGGATTTTTTCAATAATTTCGTCATTGATCAGTTCGGCCTTGGTCAGGCTGCCGCCATGTACCACACGGTGACCGATCGCGTCCGGACGGTAGTTGGCCAGACGTTCCAGACCCACTTCAAGTGCCTTTTTATGGTCAGCAAATGGAATGTGGATATCCACCGGCTCATTGCCGACAGTCACGCCTTTAATACGAGCATTCTCTGTGCCTAAGTTTTCAGCTAAACCATGAATACGGAAATTCTGCTCCTCAAGAAGTAATGCGAACTTGATTGAAGAAGAGCCACAATTAATAACTAATACTGATTTAGACACGATTGATTACCCAATTTTTAATTAAAATTCTCGTCCATTTGCTTGATCCAATTGCAAACCATGAAGCTGCAATATTGATCAATACCTATCTTTTAACATTTGTTTTTTTTCTGTCCTAGATAGACTTTAGCAGATTAGACTTAAGCATTATCGACCAAGTTAATAATAATAACTAAAATTTATCAGTTCATAGTTTTCATTTATAAATAAAATGATGCTGAAAATACGATCAATAAAAATGTTAAATCCTGCTTAACGTTTATTTTGTGACAGATTGATTTTCCAGTTTAGCGCCTGAAATTGCAAATTTTGTTCTTGCATACAATTTTATAAAGAGATTCATCAATAAAATGACCTGGAGGTTCTGATCCCTCTATTTCAGTGTCGATTTTTCTGTGCATAAAAAAACAGCCTCACACATGAGGCTGTTTTAAATGAGCGATCTGAAGACTTACTGGCGAATCTGACCATCACCAAAGACGATCCATTTCTGGGAAGTCAGGCCTTCAAGACCAACTGGACCGCGAGCATGGATCTTGTCGGTCGAAATGCCGATTTCTGCACCAAGACCATATTCAAAACCATCAGCAAAACGGGTAGAGGCATTGATCATGACCGAGCTGGAATCTACAGCCGCTAAAAATTCACGGGCAATACTGTAGTTCTCAGTAATGATAGAGTCAGTATGGTGCGAGCCATATGTGTTGATATGTTCAATGGCTTCCTCGACACCCGATACAATCTTGATGGCCAGAATCGGTCCAAGATATTCGGTATACCAGTCTTCTTCAGTGGCAGCAATTACTGCATCACCGAGGATACGCTGAGTTTGTTTACAACCACGTAGCTCTACTTTTTTCTCTTGATACAGTTCTGCAATACGTGGCAAGAACTCTTCAGCAACTTTTTCATCGACCAGCAGGGTTTCCATGGCATTACATACGCCATAGCGATGGGTTTTGGCATTGAAAGCAATCGGCAATGCTTTTAACAAGTCCGCTTGTGCTTCCACATAGACATGACAGTTGCCATCCAGATGTTTAATGACCGGTACACGTGCTTCTTCAGTAATGCGCTCGATCAGGCTCTTGCCGCCACGGGGCACGATCACATCTACATATTCAGTCATGCTAATCAACTGGCCTACGGCAGCACGGTCAGTTGTATTCACGACCTGTACGGCAGCTTCGGGCAAGCCTGTCACTTTCAGCCCGTGTTGAATTGCGGCTGCAATTGCCTGATTCGATTCCAGCGCTTCCGAGCCACCACGTAGAATAATGGCATTTCCTGATTTCAGCGCAAGTGATGCGGCCTCCAGCGTGACGTTAGGACGTGATTCATAGATCATGCCCACCACACCTAAAGGTACACGCATCTTGCCCAGCTGAATCCCGGAGGGGCGATAGGCCATATCCGTAATTTCACCAATCGGATCTTTCAGGCCAATGACATCTTCGAGGCCTTGTAACATTCCTTCGAAGCGTGCGGGGTTCAGTTCTAAGCGATCAAGCAGAGCTGTATCCAGGTTGTTATTATGTGCCTTGGTCATATCTTTCTGGTTAGCAGCCAAAATAGCAGCTTGGCTATTTTCTAAAGCTGTATAAATAGCAGATAATGCATCGTTTTTGGTTTGGGTAGACGCACGAGCCAAAATGCGAGACGCTTGGCGTGCCTGCTGTCCTACCGTTTGCATATATTGTTCAATAGACTCTTGCATAGCGGTTTGATCACTTAGAAATTTCATTTCGATATTAACAGTCTGCTGCTGCACAATGAAGCCCATCTGTTAAAAATCATCTGTTTTCGCAGACTTCTAAACATTTTGAAAATTTTTTCTGTTTAAAAGCAGATAAGTGGTCAATCAAGCGGTTGCTTGTGAAAAGCAGCTCTGTATAGAATGAAACACGTGACATTGAAGTCATTTATAACTATTAAAGAGCAGGATGCTTGTTCAGGCACACCGGAATGCGCCTGAAATATAAGACTGTTCATCATGACTTGCACAATAAAAATAAGGCAAGGACGGAGGAAAAGGAATATGAATTCCATTATCTACATGGATGCCCATGTATTGGAACAACCTAGCCATAAGGGCTTTTTTGATCTTTATGATAAGCACAGTTTTAAGCAGCCGCCACGTACCACCTGGATGAATGGCTGGAAAATTGAATATATGGCGATTGCCCGTCCAGATACCCTGCATTTAAGACCTATGGTGATTATTGGTGGAGCTTTTCAGAATTTTAATTCCTACAAATATTGTGTAGAACAGCTTTTTGATGCAGGCCCCATCATTTTGATTGACCTGCCCTCAATGGGAGCGAACCAGCAGATTAATAATGTCGACACAGGCCTGTCTGCAGGAACACTGGAGCTCGAAGATCTTGCTGCGATGCTGGGACGATGGCTGGAGCAGATGCAGCTGCCGCAAGTGGCAATTCTAGGCATGTCCTTGGGGTCAGTGGTGGCCTCCTGTCTGGCAGATCAACGTCCTGAACTCGTAGACCGGATGATCCTGATGGGTGTCATGCAGAAAACCCGTAAAAGCTGGCGCATGCTGCTGGAAGAATCCTTACATCTGATGAAAGAACAGCGTATGGATGAATTTGGTCAGGCTGTCATTTTATATCTGGTCAATCATGCACGTTTGGCCGAAACCCGGATGTCACCCACTGCAAAGCGCCTGTTCTTTAAACAGATGGCGGAATTTACGGCAACCGAACAGGACCGCTATGAGATCAATTGCAACCGTTTATTGCGTCTGACCAATGTACCAATTCCACAGTGCAAAGTACTGGTAGCATGTGGCCAATATGACAGTTTTACTTTGCCACATGAGAATGCCGATTTTGCCCTGCAATGCCCGGATATGCAGTATGTGCAAATTGCAGGTGCTGACCATGTACCTCAGCTGCAACGTCGTAAAGAAACCATGCATTTATTTGCAACCTTTTTACGTGATGAAGCGGTTGATCAACTAGACGGCATTATTCCGTTCACTCGCGAACAGATACAGCAAATTGAACGTCGCGGTGAAGAACGGATTCAGGTACAAGATCCACAGCGCTATTTAAGTCATCGTCATTCTGATCTCATTTTAAAAGCAGAGATAGTGAACATGAATTTCTTTGGAGTATTGCTGGAGTTAGATGCAGGACAGGTTGCGCGTGCAGCAACTCATCCACGTGATCTGGCTTTGCATCTTGAAGATGAACAAGGGGAATTTCGTATAGAATGCCTGCTCTTTGAGCAGGCTGACACACAGCTGCGTGCCTTATTCAAACATGGCAGCTTTGAGGTTGCAGAACGTTTATTGCAATTTATACAAGTACAAAAAATGCTGTTACAGGCAGAAGTATTGGATGCAGTAATTTAAAAACATCATCTTTAAAAAAACAGCGTACTTAAACGCTGTTTTTTTTCACTGCATGAATCATCCAGACCAGATCACCTAAATGTTCATCCTGTTCTGGTCGTGGATTTTGCTGGCCTGGCTCGGCAAAATAACGTTGAGGTTGTTGTACCTCAACCTGGTCAAATCCTGCATCTTGAAAAAAGTGCTGCAGTTCTTGGGGGGATTTAAAATGAAAGGTAAACGCACTTCGAGACATGAATTTAAGCAGACGGCTACTGCTCCAGATAAAGTTCGCCAGTTTATTTTTCACCGGTTCAGGATAAATATCGCTGAAATAGTGAACTGCCGGGAAATACTGCGCATTTTCTGTAATACCCTGCATCAGAATGCGTAACATCTGCTGATCAAAATAATTAATCAGTCCTTCGCTAATGACCACTAAGGGCTGGTTGCGGTCAAACATCTGAAAAATACAGTCCAACTCTTCACTAAAAATATCGGCAGTCAGGACTTCAGGAGCATACTGATCGATTTGCTGTAAAGCCTGAGTCTTGATCTTGGCCATATCGGGAAGATCCAGTTCACGATAATTAATTTCTGGAAATTTCTGTCTGAAATTCCAGCTACGTGGAGATAGTCCACAGGCAATTTCAAGAACCTGAAGCTGGGGATATTGCTCAAGCAGTTGACACAAATGCTCATCAATCATCTGATGGCGCTGCTTCAGTGTCGTACGCATACTACCGCCGACATAACGCTCTGCCCAGGACTCAAGTGGGTGAAGCAGTTTGGCCAGAATTTTACCTTTAGTGGTCGCAAAGGCTGGATGCGAGATCCCCATTTGATACCAGATATAGCCGGTATAGTGCGCAGTAAATGAAATATGGCGATGTTGTGAAAGTGTTTCTGTCATATCGTTCTTACCTTATTTTTATTTTTAAGTTAATTACATAATAGTGTAACCTTTTCATTACTATAATTAAAAAGGAACACTTTGTCGTGTTCCTTTTTTTGTGTTGACTGGATTAAAAAAGCTTTAGCTCATCTGCTGTTTGAATGCCAGTATTTCGTCACGGATATTGCGCCATGCTTCTCCCAGATCAAGCTCTGCACCAATCTGGATGTTTGGGATGTTGCCGCGCATGCGTTCCAGACGTTGCTGGTTCGGGAGAGGTAGATCCTTAATCCCTTCCAGTGCAATGCATTGTGCTGCACGGTCATTGCAGACTAGACCCATGTCACAACCGGCTTTAAGGGCGGCCTGAATTCGGGCATCGGCATCGCCTGCAACACAGGCAGCCTGCATGCTTAAATCATCCGAGAACAGGACGCCGTCAAAGCCGAGCTCCTGACGCAAAACTTTCTGAATCCAGAATTCCGAGAAACCTGCCGGATTGGGATCCACTTGGCTATAGATAACATGAGCCGGCATTAAAGCATCCAGCTGTGGTTGTAACTGGATAAAGGTTTGCATGTCTTTTTGCTGGATCTCTGCGTAGGAACGCGTATCAATTGCTGCAGCAACATGCGAATCTGCTTTGACCGAGCCATGACCCGGGAAATGTTTACCGGTTGAAGCCATGCCGGCACGTTTCATACCTTTTAGAAATGCGCTGGCGAGTGGAATAATGTCCTGGATATTTTGGGCAAAGCTACGATCACCGATCACATCGCTGATATCATTTAAATCCAGCACAGGAGCAAAGCTGAAATCAATCCCGACAGCTAGTACTTCAGTCGCCATTAGCCAGCCGCATTTTTCAGCCAGTTCCAGAGCGCGCTGTGGATCGCTTGTATAAAGTTCGCCAAATTTTCCCATGGCAGGCAGTAGGGTAAAGCCCTGTCTTAGACGTTGGACACGACCGCCTTCCTGATCGACCGCAATTAAAATATCCGGGCGAACCTGACGCATATGATCAGTTAAGGCACGGACTTGAGCTGGAGATTCGATATTGCGACCAAATAAAATGACTCCACCGACTTGCGGCGCACTTAATAGTTCAATATCTTCTTGAGTCAGGGTGGTGCCTGCGATGTCGAGCATCAATGCGCCAATCATATGTGGATTCCATTTTAGAATTTTTCGGGGAAACAATACCTGATTTCTGCAATGATTTGCTACACTTTGTCAGCACAGAATATGATAAAACTACACGACATAAACATATTAAGTTGTTTAAGATGCTGAATACTTTAAATTCTGGTCGAAAAGCAACACGGTCACATTGGTCTCTAGGCCAAGGAAGTACGAATTATTTATGAAATTTCAAACGATAGCTTGCGCCGTTGCGATTGCGACAGGTGGATTCTTTTTTACCCATGTAGTGAATGATGCGATTGCGGCCAATAGTACAGAAGTGCTCAGCAAGGCGATTCAGCCATCTCAAGAACAGGCACTAGTGTCACGCCAGCTGGCAACCCTAGTGGACCGTCAGCACTATTTGAATATGCGTCTGGATGCTCAGACTTCACAGCGCATTTTTGATTTCTATATCGATAGTCTTGATCCGGAACATAGTCTATTTCTGGCTCCAGAAGTTGAAAACTACAAGAAACGTTATGGTGCCAGTTTTGGTGCCAATCTGAAAGCCGGCAATTTGTCGGGTCCTTATGAAATACATGAACAATATCGTCAGCGTCTGACCCAGTTCTATACGTATATGTTGAATGAGCTGAAAAAACCGCAGAATCTGAACCAGCCGAATGTTTATATCGAAACGGATCGTGAAAAAGCACCGTTCTTTAAAACAGAAGCTGAACAGCGCGCGCACTGGTCAAAAATGCTGGTGTCTCAGCTGATCAATCTGACTATCAGCAAAGAGGAAGAACAGGCCAAGCAGAAAGCCCTGAAAGCCAATCCGGAACTGGCCAATGGACAGGATCTCACAGGTCCTGAAGATCTGACGCCTGCGCAAACCTTGACTAAGCGTTACACCCGTCAGCTCGAACGCCTCAGCCGCATCAAGAGCGATGATGTGCTCGACAAGACACTGAACGCGATGATGCTGACCTATGATCCGCACAGTAATTACTTCCCGCCTGTCGATGCGATGGAACTGAATCGTCAGACGACTTTGCAGTTAGAAGGGATTGGTGTGTCGATTCGTCCGGAACGCGGCAATGAAGATTACACCAAGATTGAAACCATTGTCGAAGGTGGTCCAGCCAGTAAGTCAGGCCAGGTCAAATCAGGGGATCGTATCATTGGTGTAGCTCAAGATGGCGAGCAGATGGTCGATGTTATTGGCTGGCCAAGTAATGAAATTGTCGGTTTGATTCGCGGCAAGCGCGGCACCAAAGTCACTTTACGCTTACTCGGTGCAGGCGCTCCTATGGGACAGGCACGTAATGTGACCATTACCCGTGATGTGATCCAGGAAGAAGATGCAGGTGTACGTACACGTGTAGTTGAGATTCAACGTGACGGTAAAAAATATCAATATGGTGTGATCGAAATTCCGTCTTTCTATCTGAACTATCGTGCACGCCGTGCGGGTACGGATTATCGCTCGGTCTCTGAAGATACCAACAAGGCCTTGAAAGAGCTGGCAGCGAAGAATGTTGCCGGGATTATTGTCGATTTGCGCAATAACCCAGGCGGTTCACTGGAGGAAGTGGCACGTATGCTCGGACAGGTGATCAAGTCTGGTCCAGTGGTACAGATCCGTGATGGTAATGGCAACGTTAGCGTCTTTGAAGATGATGATGGCGGCGCACAAACCTATGCAGGTCCACTGGCAGTGATGGTCAATCTGGCATCTGCTTCAGCCAGTGAAATTTACTCTGCTGCGATTCAGGATTATGAGCGCGGGATTGTGATTGGCAGTACCACCACAGGTAAAGGTACGGCACAGGTACAACTGGATAGCTTGGCACATGGACAGGCGACACTGACCCAGCGTAAATTCTACCGTGTGACCGGTGGCAGTACCCAAAATAAAGGGGTCATTCCGGACATTAAACTGGTTGATATTTATAACGAAGAGTTCGGTGAGCGTAAGGCCAAAAATGCCTTGCAGTGGGATACCATTCCAACTGCGCCATTTAAACGTGAAGGCGCAGTACAGAAATATGTCCCTGAACTGGCTAAACTTTCTCAGCAACGGGTTTCACTGGATTCTCAGTTCAAGTATTTGGAACAGCGTAAAGCCGTAATGAAGAAAGCTGAAGAAGAAAAGCGTCAGGTACTGGACTTGCAACAGCGTAAAGCCGAGCTGATTGCAATGGAGCAAAAAACGCTGGAAGCAGAAAATGCCCGCCGTATTGCTACAGGTCTTAAGCCTTATCCGAATTGGGAAAGTTATCAGGCTTCGATGGATGCCTTGATTGAAACGCGTGCCAAGATGAAGGCCAAAGAACGTCCGGCTTTGCCTGAAGAAGAAGCTTTTGTGATTGAAGCGGCAAATGTGTTACTCGATTATGCCAACCTGCAGAAAAAATCCTAAGATTTAACTTTATTTATCTTTTATTAAAATAGCCTGTTTCGACAGGCTATTTTTTTATTCGGCCAGTTTGCACAAAAGACCAAATTAAATTTTGCTATGAAGTGCCATCTATCTAAATAAAAAGAAAAAAATTGTGACGGTGGTCGAATAAATGAGCTAAAAAAATGAAGCTAAATATTTGCTTAAATTTGAAACACTTCTAATATATAAGTCATATTTTATTTTTATGTTGAGTCAGATTTTAGGGGCAATTCTCAACTTCAAAAGAAAGAAATATAAATTCTAAGTTTGAGTTAAGACTGATGCTGTTGCAGATGAATTCACTTGCATTGATGTTCAGCTTGATGATTTTAATAAGTTCAAATTTGACCGGATGAAAATGGAAATACCAGTGCAGAGTATTGTAAAAATGGTCACCGATGGGGAGCATTTTATATGATTGAAATTCAGCATGATATTAGTCTGGTCACCGCTTCCATTTTTTCAGCATTGATTGCTTGTTATCTGATTATCCGGATTAAAAAATTTGCTTCAGGTGCTGCGCAGCCAAACGTTAAAACTTTCAGTTTAATGCTAACGGCTATGCTATTGGGACTATTGATTTGGTTGATCCATTTTATTGGGCTGACAGCAAGTTTTATGCTGCATAAATATGAAATAGATTGGAGGATACTGCTCCTTTCTGTTCTGGTAGTATGCTTTGCCGCTATCTTTACCTTCTGGTTGAGTACACGGAAGACCTGGTCGTTTTTTCGAATAGTTCTTGTCACCGGGATAATCGCGCTTGGTATCTTTGGTATGCATCATATCAGCATGATGGCATTCAACTTTACTGCCAGTAATGTACTACAGTCCCTGCAATTCACCCATGCACAGGATCAGCTTTTTCTGGCCATAATCTTAATGAGCGGGCTGTTACTGCTAACGCTGATTTGTATCGTTGTGTCCGAACTGCGTGTCGGTTCACGCAATCGTCAGCTTGCTTGGGCCAATCAGCAAATTGAAAACCAGACCATTCAGGATAATCTGACCAAATTACCCAACCGTCTATATCTTGCTGAGTATGCAAATAAATTATTTTCTGATCAGCCCCAGCAGCATGAAATTGCTTTTTTATACATTGATCTGGACCGTTTTAAGGCGGTCAATGATGTGTTTGGCCATCTGGTCGGTGACCAGTTGCTGATTCAGTTGACCACACGGATTCATCAGTTATTGGGTCATCACTCCAAGCTGCTCAGAATCGGCGGCGATGAATTTCTGCTGGTACTGGAAAATACCTCTGTTACCAAAGCGGCAAAAATGTCAGAAAAGATTCTCGAGCTGATCCAGGAAAGTTTCCTGATTGAAGGCAAGAGTATTCATATCTCGGGCAGTATCGGCATTGCCATGTATCCGGAACATGGCAAAAATTTACAGGATTTGTTAGTCAATGCCGATGCTGCCATGCTCAGCTCCAAGTATCAGGGGCGCAATACCTATTCGGTGTTTAACTATTCTACCGATCAGGATGAAAGCAAGAGCCAGAGTACCCTGATTAATGATCTGTATAAAGCGGTGGAAGAACAGCAGTTTGTACTGTTCTATCAGCCAAAATTTAGGACCAGGGACCGCAGCTTGTGTGGGGTAGAGGCATTAATCCGCTGGAACCATCCCCAGTTTGGACTGCTCGGCCCGAACCTGTTTATCAATGCAGCTGAAAAAACCGGACTGATTATTCAAATGGGCTATTGGGCATTAGAGCTGGCCTGTCAGCAGATTCAAAAATGGCAAGATACACATACCGAATTTTTCCCTGTTGCGGTTAATTTGTCTGCGGTACAATTTGAGCATAAGCAGCTTTTTAGTACCTTGGAAAAGTTGTTTGCCCAATATAAAATTAGTCCTCGGCATTTAATGATCGAGATTACTGAGTCGACTGCCATGCATCATATTGATGTGAGTATTCGCAGCTTCAAGCGCTTAAGACAAATGGGCATCCGTCTGGCCATTGATGATTTTGGTACGGGTCATTCAAGCTTTCTCTATTTAAAGAATTTAGCCGTTGATGAATTAAAAATTGACCGGGAATTTATCAAAAATCTGGAAGTCGGCTCCAAAGAAGAAATAATTCTGGAAAGTATTATCCAGTTGGCTATGAAACTGGGGTTGGTGGTGACTGCAGAAGGGGTTGAAACTGAAGCGCAAGCGGAAATTTTAACCCGGCTCGGTTGTGAACAGTTACAAGGTTTTTTACTGGGCTTGCCGGTAGATGAACAACGTTTAGAAAATTTACAATTCCATTAATAGCGCTCAAATTGATTGAGCGTCAGGATAGACAATATGGCTCACGGAACTCCACCCTGAAACTCTGCTACAATATCGCCAATTTTTTTCATATTGATCGAATTTGATCTCGAATGCTGTGCATTGAGCAGTAGGTATATTTCATGAGCTTTAAGCAAGAACTGGCGGCACAAGTCGCCCAGCGACGTACGTTCGCTATTATTTCCCACCCCGATGCCGGTAAAACCACCATGACAGAAAAATTGCTGTTATGGGGTCAGGCCATTCAGGTAGCCGGGATGGTAAAAAGCCGTAAATCTGACCGGGCCGCAACATCGGACTGGATGGAAATGGAAAAAGAGCGTGGTATCTCGATCACGACTTCGGTGATGCAATTTCCTTTTAAAGACAAGATGATCAATCTTCTGGATACCCCGGGACATGAGGACTTCTCGGAAGATACCTATCGTACCTTAACCGCAGTAGACTCTGCGCTGATGGTGATTGACGGGGCAAAAGGTGTCGAAGACCGTACCATTAAACTGATGGAAGTGTGTCGGATGCGCGATACCCCGATCATCTCATTCGTCAACAAAATGGACCGTGAAATCCGTGAGCCGCTCGAACTTCTTGATGAAATTGAAAACGTTCTAAAAATTAAATGTGTACCATTAACTTGGCCATTGGGTACAGGTCGTGACTTCGCTGGTGTTTATAACCTGATCGAAGACAAATTTTATGTTTATAAAGCGGGCTTCGGTTCAGTGATTACCGACATTGAGGTACGTGATGGTTATGACTATCCGGATCTTCGCGAGAAAGTCGGTGATCTGGCTTGGGCAGCATTTGAAGAATCGCTGGAACTGGTACAAATGGCCAATGAGCCTTTGGATCGTGAAGAGTTTCTGGCGGGTCGTCAAACACCTGTTCTGTTCGGTACAGCCTTGGGTAACTTTGGTGTCGACCATGTTCTGGATGCTTTCAGCCAATATGCACCACCACCGAAAGCTCATCCGACCCAAGATCGTGTTGTAGAAGCGGATGAAGAAGGTTTTACCGGTTTTGTCTTTAAAATTCAGGCCAATATGGATCCAAAACACCGTGACCGTATTGCTTTCATGCGGATATGTTCAGGCAAGTATGAAAAAGGCCTGAAGATGAAGCATGTGCGTCTGGATAAAGATGTGCGCATCAGCGATGCCTTAACTTTCCTTGCAGGAGACCGTCAGCATCTTGAAGAAGCCTGGCCGGGTGATATTATTGGTCTGCATAACCATGGTACTATCCAGATCGGTGATACATTTACCTCGGGTGAGAAACTTCAGTTTACCGGTATTCCACACTTTGCGCCGGAAATGTTCCGTCGTGTCCGCTTGAAGGATCCATTAAAATCCAAGCAGCTGCAAAAAGGTCTGAAAGAGCTTTCAGAAGAAGGCGCGACTCAGGTATTCATGCCGCAGAATAACAACGATCTGATCGTGGGTGCTGTGGGTGTGCTACAGTTTGAAGTGGTGGCTTACCGTCTGAAAGAAGAATACAAGGTCGACTGTGTTTACGAACCGGTCAACATCAACACAGTACGTTGGGTATCTTGTGATGATGAGAAGAAATTCAACGAATTCAAGAAAAAAGCCCATGACCAGTTGTCTGTCGATGGTGGTGGTCATTTAACTTATCTTGCCCCAAGCCGGGTGAATTTACAGCTGATGCAAGAGCGCTATCCGGATATCGTGTTCCGTAATACACGCGAACACTAAAATTTCAGGGTTCGTAGCCAAAGTCTAAAAATATCAAGCAGCTTCTCCGGAAGCTGTTTTGTTTTATGCTACATTTAAGCAGTTAATAACTCGATAGATATAGTAAAGAGAATGAAGCTCAGTAAGGAAGTCGTCCTCGGTTCTGTGATTGGTTTTAGCCTTGTCCTAAATGGCTGTGATCAAGGTGAAAAAGAATCCCTTACTACTCCAAAAAATGAAAAAATCACTGTAGCGAAGAATGCTGATGTCTTGCCGTATCTGAATATTCAAGAGCAGCCGGCCAAGATTGCCTTACCATTCTGTGAAAATAAAAACTGTATCAATCTGGATATTCAGACCTTAGATACGGTTGATCCATGGATGAACCAATGGATTGAAAAGCAGCAGGCAAAAGTGATTCAGGATCAAATTGGCTTGAAACAGGACATGAATTTACAGCAGGCCATCAATGCCTATGTGAAAAAATCGGATGCTTGGCAAGCTCAGTTCAATTTGAACAAGGCTTATGAACTGTCGCTTTATACCCGTATTCCTTACCAGCGCAATCAGTATGTGCTGATGCAAATCGGGGTGGATTCCAAACAGGAAAATGTCAGCGTGCATGAGCGCTATTATTTTTTTGTGGCCGATCGCCGCCAGCAGAAAATGCTGACCCCACTTGATATTATCGACTCTAAACAGCAGTTGCTGATGGATCAGATTATTCAGCAGGCTTATCAAACCTGGTTAAAAGAAAACAATTCGCAAGTTCAGCAAAAAGCACCAAAAAAACTGTATTGGGGCCAAGCTGACTGGTTCTTTGATCAGGAAGGCATCGGTCTGCATTTTCGCAGTCATGAAATCAGTAAAGACGCCAAGCAACTGGATATTTATTTAACAAAACAACAAACACAACAGGTCTTGAAAGCTGAGATCTATCAGCATATGTTTTAAAGCTGATGATCTTGCAAGATGATTACAGGTTCCGAAAAGGTGAGTGAATGCCAAGATATAAGAATATTTTTTGTCTATCCATACTGGCATCAGCGGTGCTGCTGAGTGCCTGCCAGCCAAAGGGCGATGCCCCAAAAGAGTCGACTGCTCCTGAAGTGGTACAAGCCGAGCCTGAAGTAATTAAACTCACGGGTGAGACCGAAAAACTCAAGCTGACAATTCCGGAATGTGAAGACAAAAGCTGCCCGGAAATCTCGATCGAACGCCTGAACAGTAATCAAAGTTTTATTAATGAATGGATTGATCAGCAGATTCTCCAACAGTTGAAAAGTATCCTGTCTGTAGATGCGATTGAACCGGCAAAAGTGACTGCGGCTAGTGAAGCAGAAACGGCTGCCTCTGAGCCCAAAGCAGCTTTGACAACAGTAGCAACACCAAAACAGCAGCTTGAACAGCAAATTCAGCCCTATATACAGACTTTTTTGAATCTGGATAAAGAACTCAAAGCCCTGAGTGCCAGTCATAGCATCAGCCTGATGATTAAACCCAAGATTCTGAATTCAGGGGATCCCCTTGCGACCGTGGTTCTGAACAGCAGTTATTATCTGGGAGGAGCACATGGGGCATCTGCACAGACTTATTATAACTTTGATCTCGAACAGCAAAAACTGGTCAAGTTGGACGACATTATTGCGGCCAAGCAAAAAACCAAACTCGAAACGCGTGCCTATGAAGCTTTTAAAGACTGGGTGGTAGAATCCAAGCTTGCCAAAGATGTGGCCGAGTATGAACAGGCCTGGAAGTTCAAGCTTAGCGATAATTTTTATCTGGCCCAGCAAGGTCTGGTCTTGCAATATGCCGAATATGAAATTGGACCTTATGTCGCCGGTTTGCCACGTTTGATGATTCCGTATGAGCAGTTACAAGGTGTGCTGAAACAGGAATATTTGCCACACACAGAAAACGCTGCCTCTGAAATAAAGCCAGCACCTGCTGCAAAAGCCAAATGACCTTAAAGCTATTTGATACGCATACCCATTTTGATGTTCCCGATTTCGACCCTGATCGGGAACAGTTGGCCTATGCGGCCAAAACTGCCGGTATTGAGCATCTGGTTTTAATAGGTTTTTTGCAAAACCGTTTTGCCGACCTGCTAAGAACCCACGACTTTATCAATGATCTGGAAAATGCACCGCAAAGTCATTTAGCACCGGGCTTGCATCCGTTTTATATTGAACAGCATCAGATTGCTCATTTGCAGGAGCTGGAACAACTGCTTCATCATGAAGGATGTATTGCTATTGGTGAAATCGGTCTGGATACCTTTTTAAAACAGCACAAACAGGCTGAAATTTTCCAGAAACAAAAAGATTTTTTTGCTGCACAACTGGAACTGGCGCAGCAATTCGATAAGCCGGTTTTGCTGCATATCCGTAAATCACATGCGGAGGTTTTGCAGATGTTAAAACAGCACCGATTTAAACAGGGTGGCATTGCACATGCCTTTGGTGGTGGAATTGAGGAAGCTAAAGCCTTTATCAAGCTGGGATTCAAACTGGGTATTACTGGGCAAATCACCAATCCAAACGCCAAAAAACTGCATCAAGTGGTGCAGTATGTCGGACCAGAACATCTGGTGCTGGAAACCGACTGTCCGGATATGACGCCGCTTTGTTGTCAAAGTTCAAGCGAGCATCGTACTAGAAATACGCCTGCCAATTTACCTTATGTGTTGCAAGGGCTGGCAAAAAGCCTGCATATGCACAAAGAGGAGCTGGCTGAACAGCTCTGGCAAAATACCCATCAGGCCCTGCATTTGACCATTTAAATTAATACTCTTAACTCGGTCTTAAATTCCCAGTTCATCATAAATAGAAAAAAAGGTGCATTATGCAATTTCTAAAATGCTCCAGACTTGGCATCATGCCATATACATTTTTTTAGGTGAGATTCACATGGCACAAGGACTTTTGGCGGGTAAGCGCTTCTTGATTGCGGGCATTGCGAGTAAATTATCGATCGCTTTTGGTATTGCTCAAGCATTGCATCGTGAAGGTGCTGAATTGGCTTTTACTTATCCAAATGAAAAGCTGAAAAAGCGGGTAGATGACTTTGCTGAACAGTTTGGTTCGAAACTGGTTTTTCCTTGTGATGTGGCAGTAGATGCTGAAATTGACAATGCATTTGCTGAATTGTCTAAACACTGGGATGGTCTGGACGGCGTAGTGCATTCTATCGGTTTTGCACCGGCACATACGCTGGATGGCGACTTCACCGAAATCACGGATCGTGAAGGTTTTAATATTGCGCATGACATCAGTGCCTATAGCTTTATCGCAATGGCACGCGCGGCAAAACCTTTGCTGCAAGTCCGTCAAGGTTGTTTGCTGACATTGACTTATCAAGGTTCTGAGCGTGTAATGCCAAACTATAACGTCATGGGTATGGCCAAAGCCTCTTTAGAAGCTGGCGTACGTTATTTGGCGTCTAGCTTGGGTCAGGAAGGGATTCGTGTGAACGCGATCTCTGCGGGTCCAATCCGTACCTTGGCAGCTTCAGGTATTAAATCATTCCGTAAAATGCTCGACCTGAATGAGAAAGTTGCACCATTAAAACGTAATGTGACGATTGAAGATGTCGGTAATGCTGCCTTATTCCTGTGCTCGCCATGGGCCAACGGGATTACGGGTGAAATCCTGTATGTTGATGCCGGCTTTAACACTGTTGGTATGAGCGCTGAATTGATGGCAGATGCGGAATAAAAATCTGCTTTTCACCTTCTCCCTTTGGGAGAAGGTCGGGATGAGGGAATTTTTATTTACCTCTCCCTTACTAGCAGTGCTTGTCATCTTCTAGAAGATGAGAGAATTCCTCCCTTTTTAAAGGGAGGTGAGGAGGGATTGAGTTAAGAAATTAATCTCCCCAAATCTCTCTTTAAAAAGAGGGGCTCAAAAAAAGACCGCATAAGCGGTCTTTTTTAGATTTTAAGGGCAGCGATTAAGCTTGACCATCCACAGCAGCGGCTTGGGCACGTTGCATATTGGCTTCAAATTCAGCATCGAAGTTGATTGGTGTAAGCAGTAACTGTGGGAAACTGCCTTTAGTCACCATATCATTCACTGCCTCACGTAGGAACGGGAACAGGATATTCGGGCAATAAGCACCCAGGATATATGGCAGACGCTCTTCTTCAACGCCATCAATCAGGAAAATACCGGCTTGAGTGACATCAACGATAAACGCGGTATCACCTTCGTTGGTTGCTTGAACCACGACTTTCAACGTCACTTCAAAATGAGTTTCATCAATTTTTTCTGCAGAAGAAGAAAGATTGATGTTTAACTCAGGCTGCCATTGTTTGGTAAAAACTTGCGCCCCAGGAACTTCAAAAGAAATATCTTTGGTATAAATACGCTCTAATGCCAATTGTGGTTGAGCTTGTTGTTCTTCACTCATTTTTTGATCCTTAATATGAAGTGATAATTTTAGTAAGGTTAAGCCAGTAATTCATCAAGTTTGCCTTCACGCTCTAAAGCATAAAGCTGGTCGAAACCACCGATAAACTGATCATTAATAAAAATTTGTGGCACGGTACGGTGATTGGTACGCTGCATCAATTCAAGACGGACTTCTGGTGCTTCCTGAGATAAATTAATCTCTTTATATGCCACACCTTTGCGTTCCAATAGCTGTTTCGCACGTACGCAATAAGGACATACAGTCGTCGAATAAATAGTCACTTCAGCCATGATCAATCTCCTGTTCGTGGATTATTTGCTTTTCACCAAAGGTAAACCTTGAGCTTTCCAGTTGCTGATGCCGCCATCAAGACGGTAGGCATCGGCATGACCGACCTGTTGTAACGCAGTACCAGCCACCTGTCCAAGGTTGCAAATGAACACCAAAGGGCGATCAGATGCTTTAAGCTCTTCAACATGTTTTGTAATCTGGCTATATGGAATATTACGGCTGCCACTGATATGACCTTCACGGAAGTCTTTGGCATCGCGTAAATCAATCAGCATGGCATTTTTTGCTTTGACTAAAATTCCCAGCGATTGCGGAGAGATTTTGCGACCGTTACGTTGGCCTTCGACAATGAAGAACAAAACCACTAATACCGCGAGTGTTCCAAATAAGAAGGGGTGATTCCCCATAAACTCGAACCAACGTTCCACAATTCACCTAATTACAATTTTAAAATTGCCAAGAGTATAGCTCATAAATATGGTGATCAAAATCACCGCTTCAAGGGCGAGGCCTTAAGAAAATTAATTTTTTTGCTGTGCTTCAGTAATTTCGTCGATTAAACGCAAATAGCTGTCCAGTCGGCGCGGCAAAATTTCACCTGCTGCTGCTGCCTGACGTAAGGCACACTGCTTTTCATGTTTATGGGTACAGTTGCGGAACTGGCAGTGACCGAGCAGATTTTCTATTTCAGGAAAACCAGTCTGGATCTTGTCTAAAGTCAGATGCCAGAGACCAAATTCCCGGATTCCCGGTGAGTCGATCAGCGCAGCATTTTCCCCGAATGGAATCAGGCGCGTCGAAGTCGTGGTATGTTGACCCAGTGCCGAGTTTTCAGAAATGATATTGGTCTTTTGTGCAGCATCCGGCACGATCGCATTAATCAGCGTACTTTTACCGACACCCGATTGACCGACAAAGGCCACAGTTTCATTTTTCAGACGATTAGACAGTGCAGTCAGGTCGCCATCGGACTGGGTCTGCATCACTTCATAACCGAGATCCTGATATTCTTGTAACAGATTCAGAATCGGATCGTTTTCTTTCAACAAATCGGCTTTGTTCATTACCAGAAGCGCAGGAATGTCGGCATCGGCACAGGCCACCAGATAACGGTCGATCAGACCCGGCGCCGGCTCAGGCAGAGGAGCGAATACAATCACAATCAGTGAAATGTTGGCCGCAACCGGTTTAACCTTGTGATAGCGGTCGGGGCGTGTCAATAACGATTTGCGGGGATGAATCGCGGTGATAATCCCCAAACCGGTATTTGGATCGGCTTGCCATTTAACCCGGTCACCAGTGACCAGTAAATCCAGATTGGTCCGGGTATGACAGCGCCAGACACTGCCTAGCTCGATTTCTTTCCAGAAAGGTTCAGGTTCGCCCTCTTGTACCACCGGTTTTTCAGAATGAATGTCGGGGGTAGACAAGGCCTGCACTTCAAGTTGACGACCATAATGTTGCACCACTAGACCTTCGAGATCGCTGGAGGTATCGAGATCTTCTTGACGTGTTTTCTGTTGTTTCTGAATGCGGCGCTGTTGTTGCTCTGTCAGACGACGCTTACGTATTAAGGCCATTCATATCCTAAAAAACCGGGTAAATCAGATGGCAAAAATAGCATGAAGCAGCCCCCGAATGACACCCAAGATGTAATTAATTTGCTACTATAGTTGTTTTTAAACCCAATAAGATTGCACATTTATGAGCAGTACCGCTGATACCCGCCTGATTTGGATTGACCTGGAAATGACAGGTCTAGACACAGACAATGACCAAATTATTGAAATTGCGACGATTGTAACCGATGACAATTTAAATATTCTGGCTGAAGGTCCTGTGCTTGCGGTGCATCAGCCTGCCCGTCTGTTAAATGCGATGGATGAATGGAATACCCGTCAACATGGTCAGTCTGGCCTGATTGAACGTGTGCGTCGCAGTAAACTGACCGCTCAGGATGCCGAGCAGCAAACGCTTGAATTTCTGAAAAAATGGGTGAATCCAAAATCATCACCAATGTGTGGTAACTCGATCTGTCAGGATCGTCGTTTCCTGCACCGCCTGATGCCTGAACTGGAACAGTATTTCCATTACCGTAATTTGGATGTTTCTTCAGTGAAAGAACTGGCCAAACGCTGGCGCCCGGAAATCATGAGTGGCCTCAAGAAAAATGCCTCGCATCTGGCGATGGATGACATTCGTGATTCAATTGCTGAACTGAAATACTATCGTGAATATTTTTTCATCATGAATAAAGACTAATTCCGATAGATGAAAAAGAGGCGTAAGCCTCTTTTTTTATGGTGCTGAGGCTTTTTTCTTTTTAAAAAGACCCTCTATGATTTCAAATATGGCCCACGATACAAGCACCAAAATCAAATGGGTCTGGGTTTCATAATGATCCAGGATTACAAAGCCAAACAAGCCTAAAGTCAGCAAACGAATAAAAATACTCAGCCCATAGTTTTTCTGCTTTTGGCTGCTGTAAAAATATAAATGTAACGCAATCAGTATAAAGTTAAGAGTCAAAAGAGCATTGATGAGCACAGGGTTTGACTCCTTATTTAAAATTATGTGTATAAATTTTATTCAATTATAAGGTGTTCCTGAATTTATCTTTCTGATTTTCCTGATGGATTTTGTATCGAAATTTTAGGAGCAGTAAAACAATGCTGACTTTGCTAAAATAAACCGTGATTTAACTGCTATTGATGACTTATGACTGATCTGCTTCAAGACGATGAATATGAGCGCCGCTTTGCCGGTGTTGCCAAAATTTATGGAGAAGCCAGCTTTAGCCATTATGAAAAAAGTCATGTGATGGTGATCGGTATCGGCGGTGTCGGTTCATGGGCAGTAGAAGCTCTGGCACGTAGCGGAATTGGCGAACTGACCTTGGTCGATATGGATGTCGTCGCAGCATCAAATATCAACCGCCAGTTACCTGCCATGAGTACCACCTTGGGTCATGAAAAAATTGAAGTTATGGCCGAGCGGTGTCGTGCAATTAATCCACGGATTAAAATCAATCTGATTGATGATTATCTGACGCCTGAGAATATCAAAGAAATTTTAGCTCCGACACCGGATCTCATTTTAGATTGCATTGATGATGTCAAAGCCAAATTCGCCTTGATGTTACATTGTCGCTTTAACAAGATTCCGTTAATCGTATCGGGCGGGGCAGGGGGTAAACTGGATCCATTGAAAATTCGTGTTGCAGATTTATCTAAAACTGAACAGGACCCGATGCTGGCCAAATTGCGTGCCCAGTTACGTGCTAAAGGCATCTGTAAAAAGCCCAAAGAAAAATTCGGCATTATCTGTGTCTATTCAATTGATAATCCATTCTCAAGTGCTGATGTCTGTGCCAGTGCCGGTTTGCGATGTGGGGGGTATGGGTCGGCTGTGGTGGTGACCTCCAGTTTTGCCATGGTCGCCGTCGCAGAAGGCTTGAAAAAGCTCGATAGTAAAAGAGCAAAATCCTGATTTGAAAAATAAAAAGCACAGTATCTGTGCTTTTTTTTAAGTGACGTTTAGAATGAAAGGATTCATTCACAGAACAAAAATAATGTTTTGGAGCAGCTATGTGGTTTTTGCTGGTACTGATTTTGGGGACAGGAGCTTTAGCGATCTGGATGTGGAAACGTCCGGATCCGGTGAAACGTGATCAGGCCAAAGCCGAGTATCATGATTTATGGATTGAGCAGGTTGATGCGCAGCTTAAACATGCAGCACGATTGAGTTCAGATCCGGAGCATCCGAATTATGAACGTGCCTATCAGATTTATCAGGGACTGGCCCAGCAACAGGAAATCCCACAGGCTTATGTGGGCCTGGGACTGATGCATCTGCAGGGTTTGGGACATGAGCAAAATACTGAAAAAGCCATCAGCTACCTGGACAAAGCCTTTCGCCTAGGCAGTGATGAAGCAGCTTATCATCTGGGTCAAATTCATGAAGGAGAGGCGTATCAGCAGGCTGACCCGGAAAAAGCCCTGTACTGGTACCGTCATGCGGTAGCACGGGGTAATCTGGATGCCCAGTATCGTATCACTGAACTTTCTTCTGCCGAAGTCCATCAAAACGAGATGATTGCAGAAAAACAGCGTCTGGCATTATTCATTCAAAATGCCGGGCAGGGTCATGCCAATTCGCAGTATCAGCTGGCCCAGTATTATCTGGCTGATTCTGCAGCCCAAGATTTAGTGCAAGGAATACATTATCTGTTTCTGGCGGCTCGGCAGGATCATTTGGCTGCCAATCAGCAGATCGCCGATGATTATGCGCATGGACAGATTCTCCCCCAAGACTTGACGCAATCGCTGCAATTTATTAAACGCTGTATCAGTCTCGGTGACCAGAAAGGTCTCTATGATTATTATGCCGGTGTGTTGCAAGGCCGTATCGATACCGACCAGCGTCAGCGCGTGTTTCAGCATTTATTGCAGCAGTCCAAAGATCACGCCGATGCACACGCCAAGGCTTTAATCGGGCTGGCCTATTTTCATGGCTGGTATGTCGATAAAAATGAAACCATGGCATTTCGTTACTGGTCGGAAGCGGCCAACAGCAAACATGTGCCTGCCTTATGCATAATTGCTGCGCTGTATTTTGAGCAGCATCTGGTTGCCAACGAACCGCAAAAAGCATTTGAGTTATATCAGGCTGCCTATCGGCTTAGTCCTAACGATGTGTCTGCACAGATGGGGATGGCGCTGTGTTATTTAAATGGTATTGGTACGGCGAAAGATACGGGTAAAGCCACACAAATGATTCAGAGCGCGGCACAGCAGTATTGGCAGATTGTGGCTCAGTCTGAAGCGGATTTAATTTATAGCGTCGGCCGGTTTTATAGTCTGGCTGAATATCCATTGTCGACACGTGATAAAGCTGTCCAGTACCTGAATCAGGCAGTTGCGAAAGGTTCGAAAGAAGCGGCATGGTTCCTGTACCAAGCTCTCTCAGGTATTTATCCTGTGTTTAGCAATAATGCAGAGCTGGCCAATCGTTATCTGCATCAGGCTGCACAATTGGGGCATGCCCAGGCACAAGCAGAAGTGGGCTTGAAGTATCTTAAAGGGCAACAGATTGCGCAGGATATTGCCTTAGGCTTGAGCTATCTGCGAAAAGCAGCTGCTCAGCAGAATGGTGTGGCACTAAATGCTTTGGGCGAAGCATATGAGCAGGGTCAAGGAGTTGAGAGTAATATTGAACAAGCCGTACAGTATTATCAGCAGGCGGCAGCGCAGGTGAATGTGGATGCTTATAGCCATCTTGGACGTTTATATACCAAGGGCATTGGCGTGGAGCGTGATATCGGAACCGCACGAGACTGGCTGGAAAAAGGCAGTTTACTCGGACATGAGCGATCCAATGAATTATTGAAAAATGTGAATGCTTATTTGCAAATGCAATAATTTTCCTCGAATCACACGCACTAAAAAACCGCTGTTGGACAGCGGTTTTTTTTATGATTCAGGTTGGATTCAAGGCAATTCCCGGAGGGGGCTACCACCCAATGCCTGCATTAAAGTTACATAGGCATTGTACTGGTTTTGTCTGGTTTGCACCAAAGCCAGCCGGGCATTTCGTGTGGTCTCCTGTGCATCCAGCAGGTTTTTCAAAGCTATAGCTCCATTACGATAACGCACTTCAGTCAGACGTTCTGTACGTTCAGCCAGTTCAACATTGCGTTGCTGTAATGCGACCTGTTTGGTTAGCTCAGTACGGTTCGACAGGGCGTTTTCGACATCAGCAAAAGCCTGATATATAGTCTGACGATACTGGATAATGGCTTTTTCATATTCCAGTTCATTCACCTGTAAATCACGCTTCATGTCATTCCATTGCAGGAAAGGCAAGCTCAGACCGGCACCTAAAGTCGCAACCGGATTTTTTAATGCATCTGACAATGAGGTGCTGCTGCCCACACCGGTACTCAAACTGCCGGTCAGGCTAATAGACGGATAATAACTGGCTTTATTGGCATCCTTGTTGGCCAAAGCCCTGCGTAAACGCAGTTCGGTTGCTCTCAGGTCAGGACGACGTGCCAGCAGGCTTGCCGGCAAGCCGGCTTCAATCGCAGGCAAGGCAATGTTGGGTAAACGTTGTGGTTCCTGAAGAGAGAGTTGCTGCACCGGTATATTCAGCAGTACCGCAAGTGCTGTACGCGTTTCTACCCGTTGCTGCGCTATCTGGCTCAAGGTTGCCTGCTGGCTTTGAATGGCCTGTTCGGCTTGGGTCAGATCAAGACCGGATACTGCACCGGCACGATACTGGACATTCACCAGATCATAAGTACGCTGTGCAGTCGCCAGATTTTGTTGCACCACACTATAACGCTCATTCAGATAGGCCAGTTGCCAATAGAGTTGCGCTGTGGTGCCGATCAGGCTTTGTGCGGTTGCCTGCAAGTCTTCCTCAGAGGCCAGGGCTTCCCAGCGAGCGGCTTCGGTCTGGTTGGCCAGTTTGCCAAACAGATCCAGTTCATAGCTTAGACCTGGATAATTAATCCCAAAACCTGATGAACTATCACCATCTTCTAAATCAAAACTTCTACGTGTTGTCAGTCCGGCATCGCCAATACGGACCCCTTGCTGGCTTTGCGTTTGTCGGGCCTGAATCCGGGCCTGCTGCAAGTTAATCCCGGCCACGGCCAGGTCACTATTGGCTGCCAGAACTTCATTCACCAGATTATTCAATTGTGAATCTCTAAATAAAGTCCACCACTGATCTGTCAGGATATCGGCATGGATTTGCCGGCTTAAAGCCTGGCTATTTTGAAAATTGTTAGGCACCTGAAGAGCAGGTGGCTCATAGGGTGTTTTTACCACTGCGGCACAACCGACCAGCGAGCTTCCCAGCAACAAGGCACTGGCAAGCTTGGTTAAATTCATTTGCATATCAGATTCCTTATTCGCGAGAGAGGGCATCGACTGGGTTCAGACGAGCGGCATTACGTGCCGGTATAAAGCCAAACACAATCCCGATCAAGCTTGAGCAGACAAAAGCGGCTATGATCGAAGTGGTTGAATATGCCATCTGGAATGTGCTACCAGCAAAATGGGTGATCAGTTGGCCAATCCCGAGGGAGAGCAGCACACCTAAAATGCCGCCTAAAATACATACCAGTACTGCTTCAATCAGGAACTGTTGCAGAATGTCACTTTGACGTGCACCCACCGCCATCCGTACACCGATTTCCTGAGTACGTTCAGTCACTGAGACCAGCATGATGTTCATGACCCCGATCCCGCCGACGACCAGTGAAATCACTGCAATCGCTGAAATCAAAAGGGTCATGGTTGCTGTGGTTTGCTGAATGGTTTCACGGATACTGTCGGCATTCTGGGTAAATACATCCTGCGCACCATGGCGCTGTACCAGCAGATTCAGAATGGCATTCTCCGCTGCTGCACTTGGGTATTCATCCTTAATCCGTACAATGATACTGCGTACATTGGATTGTCCCAGCATACGGCTCATTACGGTGGAATACGGCAAATACACATTCAGGCTGTCATTATTGCCCATCATGCCTTTTTGCGCGTCGATCACACCGATAATCCGGCTCGGGACACTGCCTAGTAAAAGCACCTGTCCTACCGGATTGGTACCATCCTTAAAAAAGGTATTTTTGGTATTGGTGTCAATCACCACGTCTTGTGCCTGTTGCGTGACACTGTTGCGGTCAAAGGGCTGACCAGACTGGAAGGTCATGCCACGTACATAGAAGAAATCTTCACTCACCCCATTTACCGTGGTTGAGGCTTCAATTTCTTTATAACGTCCGGTGACACTGCTATTTACCGACGGACTGACACCATCAACATACGGCTGTTCGGCCAGCGCATCGGCATCGGCTGGAATTAGGGTTTTGGCTTGTGAGGAGCGGGAATTATCTCCAAAGCCTCGGCCCTGAAATACGGTAATGGTGTTGGTTCCCAGACTGCTGATATTTTCCAGAATCTGCTTTTGTGAACCATTGCCCAGTGCGACGACTGAGACTACCGAAGCAATACCGATAATAATCCCGAGCATGGTCAGGAAAGTCCGCATCCGGTGCGCATTCATGGCCAGCAAGGCCATACGGAAGGCTTCACCCAGACGGTCAACCGCGGAACGCCATGAAGAAATCTTCTTTTTTTCATTCCGGATCAGCGGCTGTTTTTCCAGCTCGTCTTCGACTTCAGGAACATTCGGCTGATCGGAAATGATATTTCCGTCCGAAATTTCAATGATTCGTGTCGCGTTTTTTGCCACATTATGGTCATGCGTGACCAGAATAATGGTATGACCCTTGGCATTCAGTTCACGCAGAATCCGCATTACCTCTATACCGCTATTCTTGTCCAAAGCCCCTGTCGGTTCATCGGCCAGAATCACGTCACCACCATTCATCAGCGCACGGGCAATCGAGACACGTTGCTGCTGACCACCTGACAGTTGGCTCGGACGGTTCTGGGTTTTTTCACCCAGACCCAAATCGGTCAGAATCTTGACCGCACGCTCACGGCGTTCCGATGAATCCTCACCGGCATAAATCGCGGGGACTTCGACATTGCCGGCTGCACTTAAGTCACCGAGCAGGTGATAACGCTGGAAAATAAAGCCAAAATATTCACGGCGTAATTGTGCCAGTTCATCCGCTTCCAGTTCCCGGGTTTCACGACCTTTGACCTTATAGCTGCCAGTGGTTGGTTTATCCAGACAACCCAGAATATTCATCAGGGTCGATTTACCCGAACCGGACTGGCCGACAATCGCCACCAGCTCACCCGGATAAATTTCCAGATTGACCCCTTTTAAAATCTGAACCGTGCTTTCACCCGCAGGGAATTCACGTACCAGATTTTTCACCTCCAGAAGAGGCTGTTGTTGTGAATTCATGCTTACATTCTCATTGGGCCACGGCTATTGCCACCGCGTTTTGCTGCATCATTGGAAGTGTCGGAACCATCTGCAATCACCACCTGATCGCCGCGTTTCAGGCCTTTAATCACTTGCGCTGTCACACGGTTATTTAGTCCGATCAGTACAGGGGTTGGTTTTGCAGTACCATCGGCTTGCAACACACGAACCATGCCACGCTGTGCTTTACCTTGTTCAATCAGGGCACGTTCAGCATCGGAAAGCACCAAACGGGCAGGGCGATCACCTGCAGCTCGTTCATCACCACGGGCTTGATTCTGAGCTTCGTTAGGTCCAGATGGGGCACCGGCACCGCGAGATCCTTCACCACGATTTGGACGTTGTGGACGGTTTGAACTTTGAATGGCAGCAGCTGGAATAGTCAGCACATTCCGTGCCTCATCCAGAATGATATAGACCTGCGCTGTCATATCAATACGCAGCTTGCCATCTTCATTGGGTACATCAAACAGGGCGTTATAGTACACCGCAGAGCCTGAAGTTGAGCTTGAGGTATTGTTATCGGTATTTATTGAATTTGGTGCAGGCTCAACCTGACGCAGTTTGGCGTAAATCTTTTTGTCAGTATTGCCCAAAGTTGTGAAATAAACAGTTTGGCCTTTATGGACTTTCATTACATCTGCTTCAGAAATTTCAGCTTTGATGGTCATGGTGTCGAGTTGGGCCAGTTTGACTATAGTCGGTGCACTCTGGTTGGCATTCACGGTTTGACCTTCTTCGGTCACAATCGCCACGATAGTACCATCCATCGGTGCCACAATCTGGGTGTAGCCGAGGTCTTCCTTGGCAGTGGCTAAAGTCAAACGCGACTGTTCAATCTGCGCATTAATAGCAGTGATATCCGCCTGGGCAGTTTTATAGTTTGCCAGTGCAGATTCCAGTTCAGAGCGTGAAGTCGCATCTTGTGCATACATGGCCTGCTGACGCTTATACTCAGCTTCAACTTTGGCCAGATTGGCCTGTCTGACCGCCAGTTGAGCCATCTGATTTTTAATGCTGGCTTCAGCCGTTTTTAACTCATTTTCCTGACGGACAGAATCAATCTGGGCAATCAGCTGACCTTGCTTGACCTGATCTCCGAGTTGCACATACATTTTCTTGACCTGACCAGAAACCTGGGCGCCGACACTGACCATTTTTGTGGCTTCTAAAATACCGGTTGCCAGTACAGAGCTTTCAATGTCTCCTACAGTCACCTCAGCGGTAATATATTGCGGAGGCTGTTCTTTGGGTTTGAGGAAATACCAGCCTGCAGCGATTAACGCAATGGCAATCACGGCGACCATAATCAATTTCGTCGGTTTTATTTTTGGCATGATCAATATAGTTTCAAAATCAGATAATTGTGAACAATTATAAGAGTGAAATTAGGATAAATCGTGTATTTTTTTAATTTATAATGAGAATTGTTTTCTATTGTCGGGCTAAAAAACAACATGGCATAAAGTCTGATTTTATATAAAAGATTCATTCAGCTGTTCATGCTGGCATAGCTAAATTTGATGAATTTTGAGATAGAAGAAGTAATTTATAGTATTAGTCACATGACTGTTTAATTAAATAGTCACTGTTTTGAGCGGTATTCCTGAAATCTGGTTTCTGTTTAAAACTCTACAACGAATAACGATAAAAATTTCCCCTAAAGCCAAAAAAGTTATAGAAAGATTTAGTGATATCTGCTGTAAAAATAATTATTTTTTAACGGCAGGCTTTTTTTATTTTTTCTTGTGATTAGCTCATGCCTTCTTTTAAAAATTAAAAAAATCTATGTTTTACATATAGATTTAAATAAATAAAGCTTGTAATATTTAATTCCATAAAAAAATTATGGTTTTATTTGTGCGGAAAAAATCGCCTATTTGTCAGCAAAAAATAATACGACTTTACTAATAAAATTAATGAGGTGTATAGATGGAATGGAATGAAAGTTACAATATTGGAATTGAGGTGATTGATCACCAGCACCGGCAAATTCTGGATTATATAAATACTTTGGAACAAGTTAAAAATACGGGGAAACGCGATAAAATCAAGGAAATTCTAGATGATTTAATTGACTATACCCAGTCACATTTCAGCTTTGAAGAAAATTTGCTGCAACAGGTAAATTATCAGTATTTACCTTCACATCGCGGTATTCACGAATTATTTGTCAAACGGCTCAATGATTATCGTCTGAGATTTGAACAAGGCGAGTCCATTGAAAAAGATTTATATCGTCTGCTATCTAAATGGCTAATTAACCATATTCAACATGATGATCAGGACTATGTCGATGCAGTACGTGACAATATGTTGAGTTACCTGCGAACGCAGGAAAAGAAAAAAGGCAAAGGCTGGTTTGCACGTTTCTTCAGTTAGGCATGCTGGGATGCAAACAAGGTTTGACCGCACATTTCAGTAATGGCCTGTAAGATCAGATGTTCAGGGTTCTCTCTGGACATCCCTTTAATAGCGGCATCAATCCGGATTAAAAGCTGTGGCCAGGTCAAAAAGCGTTGTGGACTCAAGCGACGCAAGGCCTGTTGATACAAGCTCACTTTTGTCTTCCAGATGCCGATTTGTAACGCATTTTGAGGTTGTTCAAACAATTGCATCAACAGACGCATTTCTTTGCTGATGCTCCACAAAATCAGGCTCATCGGTTCACCTGAAGCAATTAGATATTGAAAGATTTTGATAGATTGCAACAGGTTGCCATTTAGCAGGGCATCACTCAGGTCATAGGTACTGTAACGGGATTGGTCCTGTAAGCAGGCATACAGATGTTCAATCTGGATTATCTCTACTTCAGCAAAAGTATCAGCCACGCGCATCAGACTGTTTTTGGCTGCCAGTAAATTATGCTCATGATGCTGTTCCAGCCATTGCCATGCATCATTCGCCAGTTTAATGCCAAGCTTTTCTGCTTCAATACTGAGAATTTGCTGACGGTCTTTGGGATAATTTGCCACCAGTGAGACATTCACCCCATTGGCATCCATCACCTGAAAAAAGCTGGATTTCAGACTGTTGGCATCCTGCTTCGGCATGACCACCAAAAGCAGGTTATCGCTGTCTTGCTGTAGATAGCTTTTCAGCAGTTTTAGCCCGCTGGCATCCGGCTTGATATTGCCATGTACTTCAATTGCCAATTGTGTTGAAAATAGCGACAGGCTGTTTAAGGCATTAAAAACAGTTTTCCAGTCAGCGACCGAACTAATGTCATAGCGCTGACGTTCAATATCCTGCTTTTGCCAGGTGGAACGGAAGGCATCAATTAAATTCTGTTCTAATAGAGGCTCTTGACCATGCAATACCCAGGCACCGCGAGCTGCGTCGACACGTTTGAGGGCTTGCAGATAATCAAGTTTCATATGGCAGTCTTATTGAGCAGGTTGTGGTGGGGTATTTTGTTTGACTAATGGTAAGCGGTTTGATGAGATCTGACGTGCGATCTGCTGAGCCACATCATCAATAATCACATGATCCAGAAACTTTTGTTCTTGGTCATCAGTGTTTACTGTTTCAATGTCGTATTGATAAGAACGGGTGGCTACTACAGTTCGTGGTTCAGTGATCGGATTGCCTTGTGCATCTTCAATCTGAAACGTCACATTTAAGCGCAACAAGGTTTCGACCAGTTTACCATTCAGTTCCAGACGGCGAGGAGCATAATCCAAGACACGCAACACATATGCATTCGGTGCATTACTCAGTTGTATGCCTGCTGCACCCAGGTAAACCGCCAGTTTTTCTTGCAGTTCGTCAGTGTCGGGTGGTAAAGACAGGCTCATAACAGAGTAAGCAACAGGTGCGGAGCTCGGATTGGTTCCTTTCAGATGGAAGCCACAGCTGGTCAAGCCTGCACTCAGACCACAAGTTAAAACAATTGCTGCTAAACGTTTGCCCAAATGCATGTGTTGCCCTCTATGCTTCCCAAAGGGGAATATTTGAAATTCTGATCTGGATTGTAAAGTCAAAGCCCGTTGACTGGCAACGGGCTTTGTTTGGGAATTGTTTTTTAATCCCTACCTTTTTCTAGGTAAAGATTAAATCCCTCCAAACCTCCCTTTAAAAAGGGAGGCTTTCCCCCTCTTTTTTAAAGAGGGGCTAGGGGAGATTTTTAAACCACCAAGTTCACTAATTTATTTGGTACTACAATTTCTTTCTTGGTTGGACCGGTCAAGAATTGTTGAACTTCAGGTAATGCTTTTGCTTGAGCTAGGATGTCATCTTTAGATGCATCAACAGACACTTCTAGTTTGCCACGAAGCTTACCGTTCACCTGAACTACGATAGTTTGCGTATTACGTGTTAATGCAGACTCATCCACAGATGGGAACAATACTTTTTCCAATTCGATGCCAAACTGAGCCAATAATGTTTGACTTAAGTGCGGTGCAAATGGCGCAAGCAATGTAAGAAGCGTTGTAATAGACTCACGTGCAACCGCTACATCATTGTCATCTTTCGCTTCAAACTTGTTGTTCGCGTTTAGAAGTTCCATCATCGCTGCAATGGCAGTGTTAAATGCATGACGACGTTCGATGTCATCACCCACTTTTTGGATAGTTTCGTGTGTTTTACGACGCAAGTCTTGCGCAGCAGTTGAAAGCGCAGCTTTGTCGATAGTTGATGCGTTGTTGCCTTTTTCAAGGAAGCCAGTCGCCAAACGCCATACACGTTTCAAGAAGCGGTTAGCACCTTCAACACCTGCATCAGACCATTCAAGTGACTGATCTGGTGGAGCTGCGAACATCATGAATACACGAGCGGTGTCCGCGCCGTATTGGTCAATGATTGATTGAGGGTCGATACCGTTGTTTTTCGACTTCGACATCTTCTCTTGACCGCCAACGACAACGTCTTGACCATCTTCTTTGTATTTCGCAGAAGTGATACGACCTTTTTCATCACGTTCAAGTTCGATATCGGCAGGGTTGAACCAAGTCTTCTTACCTGATTCAGCTTCGCGGTAATACGTATCAGCCAGCACCATACCTTGGGTTAACAAGTTGGTGAACGGTTCGTTGCCTTGTACCACGCCTTCATCACGCATCAGTTTGTGGAAGAAGCGTGCATAAAGCAAATGTAGAATCGCGTGTTCAACACCACCGATGTATTGGTTCACTGGAAGCCAAGTTTGACCTGCTTCAGGTTTTACCATGCCACCCGTAAAGTCTGGAGATGCATAACGTGCATAGTACCAAGAAGATTCTACGAAAGTATCCAGCGTATCTGTTTCACGACGTGCGTCGCCACCACAGCATGGACAAGTCGTTTCATAGAATTCAGGCATTTTGTTGAGTGGGTTACCTGAACCATCTGGAACAACGTCAGTTGGAAGAACCACTGGAAGTTGATCTTCAGGCACTGGTACTTGACCACAAGTGTCGCAGTTGATCATTGGAATTGGACAACCCCAATAACGCTGACGAGATACACCCCAGTCACGTAGACGGAATTGAACTTTTACATTGGCAAGTTCTTGAGGTTCCAGTTTTGCAAGGAAAGCATCAAATGCACCTTGGAAATCTAAACCGTCAAATTCGCCTGAATTAACCAGTTTGCCATCTTTAGAACCATACCATTCTTGCCATTCTGTCGCAGAGAACTCAGCGTCATCTGCGCCTTTGGCATCAATCACCTGTTTGATGGTCAGGCCATATTTATTGGCAAATTCGAAGTCACGTTCATCATGTGAAGGCACCGCCATCACCGCGCCTGAACCGTAAGACATCAATACATAGTTCGCGATCCAAACAGGAACTTCTTCACCAGTCACAGGGTGTTTTACAGAAAGACCTGTTGCCATGCCTTTCTTCTCGGCAGTCGCAAGGTCAGCTTCTGCCACAGAACCCATACGGCATTCTTCAATAAATGCAGTCAATTCAGGATTGTTTTCAGCTGCTTTAAGCGCCATGGGGTGTTCGGCTGCAACTGCAACATACGTCACACCCATTAATGTATCGGCACGTGTTGTGAAGACGGTTAAACCATCGGCATAGATTGCTGGATTTGCTGAAGGGAAGGTGATTTCCATACCCTGTGAGCGACCAATCCAGTTACGTTGCATGGTCAGAACTTGTTGTGGCCAGCCGTCTTTGAGTGTGTCTAAATCATCAAGTAATTCTTGCGCATAGTCAGTAATGCGGAAGTAGTACATTGGAATATCACGTTTTTCAACCAACGCACCTGAACGCCAGCCGCGACCATTTTCAACTTGTTCATTTGCAAGAACAGTTTGATCCACTGGATCCCAGTTCACGGTAGATAACTTGCGGTAGATCAGGCCTTTTTTATACAGCTGAACGAATAACCATTGTTCCCAGCGGTAGTATTCTGGTGTGCAGGTTGCGAATTCGCGATCCCAGTCCACTGCAAGACCTAACTTTTTCAACTGATTACGCATGTAATCAATGTTTTCAAAGGTCCATTTTGCAGGAGCAACCTGATGCGCAATTGCTGCGTTTTCCGCAGGTAGACCAAAAGCGTCCCAACCCATTGGTTGAAGCACAGTTTCACCTTTTAAACGATGGAAACGGCTGATCACGTCACCAATCGTATAGTTACGCACATGACCCATATGCAGTTTGCCACTTGGGTAAGGGAACATCGAGAGGATATAACGACGTGGACCTTCTACAGTGTCGGCAACTTTAAAGGCTTTGCGAGATTCCCAGTCCTGCTGGACTTGAGGCTCAATCGCACTGGCTTGATATTCTGAGTCAATGTGAGTAGTCATATACGTAATACAAGAGAACGGTTAAAAAATTATGAGGCACAGCATAGCGCAAAATGCACCTAAAAGTGAATTTTGCACCCGCATTTCCCGAAGAAAAATGACTGTTGTATAGAGGGATGCCTTATAAAGCGACTGCACGATTTTTAGATTGTTGCAATGCTTCATTGGCTTCGCGTTGCTGCTGGTCTTGATTCGCTGGAACTTGAGGTGATTGTTGCAGCTGTTCCTGAGTAATATTCTCGGTTTGTTCTACAGATTCAGCAGTTCTAGGCAGTGTTGGAGCTGAATTTTTCCAGCCATAGGTGTCTACTGTGGTGGCTTTCCTTGCGGATTTTGGTGGTGGGGTTTTGGTATAATGCGTGACACCTTTTGCATCGACCCATTTATGATACTGGATCGCGGAAGCGCTGCTGCTACAAACGATCAAAGAAACTGCACAACTCAGACTGAAGGCAGTTAAAAAAGATATTTTCATTGTTCTTGGGCCTCGTCTTTCTAGGCGTAATATACTGCAATTATTGTAATAATTTTTTAGTAAAAATGATGGATTTTTATCTGTTTTATTCACTATTAATTAAAAAAACCAGTACAAGCTTGAATTTAAATAATCATTAACAAATTTTCATATTCAAAATTTATTAATAAGCAGTTTACTTTGATTTAATAAAAATTCATTCATTTTTTTTATATAAGACATATTAAAAATTTATAAAAATAAACTATTAAGTATATGAATTATATTAAATTAATTGAGGTTGTAGGAAGCTGGGGAATGGCTGCAAGCAGTAATTGCTGTTAAAAACAGCAAATTTGAATGCTATAAGTACAGATTGCCTGTTTTTTAAA
The DNA here is from genome assembly GCF_001647535.1 of Acinetobacter sp. SFA. Taxonomy (NCBI): domain Bacteria; kingdom Pseudomonadati; phylum Pseudomonadota; class Gammaproteobacteria; order Moraxellales; family Moraxellaceae; genus Acinetobacter; species Acinetobacter sp. SFA. The sequence continues at coordinate 240,337 of NZ_LSZI01000016.1, forward strand.
CTTGACTTTAAAGCCTGAAAACACAAGAATGCTGCAATAGTTTTATATGCCTTAGATCGATCACCCTTCGACTAAGAGTCATTTCATGCAGTGGGCGATTTCTCTAGCCGAGAAATTGAACAAAGCTAAGCAAAATATGTTTATCCCAACATGTTTTAGGTCTCGTATTGCTCGAACAGCGAAGAGATCAGATTTTTTTCCTATTGCTATGAAAACTATGAAATTTGTGTGCTATAACAGTGCAGACAGTTAACAAATGAAACACTGCAAATGCCTCCCATTTGTGCAGTGAATAATATTAGGGTGAATCACGTTGGAACTTCTATCTGGTGGTGAAATGCTCGTTCGCGCATTAGCGGATGAAGGCGTTGAACATGTTTTTGGATACCCAGGCGGCGCAGTACTACATATTTACGACGCGCTATTTCAACAAGACAAAATCAATCATTACCTCGTACGTCACGAACAGGCTGCCGGCCACATGGCAGATGCCTACTCGCGCGTGACAGGTAAAACCGGTGTTGTGCTGGTGACTTCAGGTCCGGGCGCAACCAATACGGTAACCCCAATTGCAACAGCCTATATGGACTCAATCCCGATGGTGATTTTGTCTGGCCAGGTTGCGAGTCATCTGATTGGTGAAGATGCATTCCAGGAAACCGATATGGTCGGGATTTCCCGTCCGATCGTGAAGCATAGCTTCCAGGTGCGTCATGCCAGTGAAATTCCTGCGATTATCAAGAAAGCCTTTTATATCGCGTCCTCAGGCCGTCCAGGCCCGGTGGTGATCGATATTCCAAAGGATGCGACCAATCCTGCAGAAAAATTTGCTTACGAATACCCAGAAAAAGTGAAGATGCGTTCGTATCAACCACCGTTCCGTGGTCATTCGGGCCAAATTCGTAAAGCGATTGAAGAATTGATCAACGCTAAACGCCCCGTGATTTACTCTGGCGGTGGTGTGGTTCAGGGCAATGCTTCAGAACAATTGACAGAGCTAGCGCATTTATTGGGCTATCCAGTAACCAATACTTTGATGGGTCTTGGCGCATTCCCGGGTAATGATGAACAGTTCATCGGTATGTTGGGGATGCACGGCACTTATGAAGCCAACATGACCATGCACAATGCAGATGTGATTCTGTGTGTAGGTGCGCGTTTCGATGACCGTGTAACCAATAACCCTGCAAAATTCTGTCCAAATGCCAAAGTCATTCATATTGATATTGATCCGGCAACGATTTCAAAAACCATTATGGCGCATATCCCAATCGTGGGCGCTGTAGAGCCGGTATTGAATGAAATGCTGAACCAGTTGAAGCAGATGAATGTATCCAAGCCAAATCCTGAAGCGATTGCGGCATGGTGGAAACAGATCAATGAATGGCGCAAGGTTCATGGTGGTCGTTTTGAAGCGGGTACTAATGGCGTAATGAAGCCACAGCAAGTGGTTCAGGCATTGGACAAGGTAACCAATGGCGAAGCGATCATCACTTCTGACGTGGGTCAGCATCAGATGTTTGGTGCGATGTATTACAAGTACAAGCGTCCACGCCAATGGATCAACTCAGGTGGTCTAGGTACGATGGGTGTAGGTCTGCCATATGCGATGGCGGCGAAGCTTGCCTTCCCGGAACAGCAGGTGGTGTGTATTACTGGTGAAGCATCGATTCAGATGTGTATCCAGGAACTTTCGACCTGTAAGCAATATGGTCTGAACGTCAAAATCCTGTGCCTGAATAACCAGTCTTTAGGGATGGTGAAGCAATGGCAAGATATGAACTATGAGGGACGTCATTCAAGTTCTTATGTAGATTCATTGCCTGACTTTGCAAAGCTGATGGAAGCTTATGGCCATGTCGGCATTCAGATTGACCATGCAGACGAGCTTGAATCCAAGCTCGAAGAAGCGATGGCAATCAATGACAAATGCGTATTTATTAACGTAATGGTTGACCGTACCGAACACGTATATCCGATGCTGGTTGCAGGTCAGTCGATGCAGGATATGTGGTTGGCGAAAGGGGAGCGCACGAAATGAGACATATTATCTCTGTACTCGTAGAAAACGAATCAGGCGCGCTTTCCCGCCTTGTTGGCTTGTTCTCACAGCGTGGCTATAACATCGAAACATTGAATGTTGCCCCGACTGAAGATCCAACACTGTCACGTTTGACATTGACCACCTATGGCGATGATCACAAGATTGAGCAGATCACCAAACAGCTTAACAAGCTGGTTGAGGTGGTTAAGGTAGTGGACCTGTCTGAAGGTGCGCACATTGAGCGTGAATTGATGTTGATCAAAGTGAAAGCATTGGGTTCTTCTCGCGACGAAATCAAACGTACGGCGGATATTTTTCGTGGCCAGATCGTTGATGTAACACCAACGACCTATACCGTTCAAATCGCAGGGACTACTGAGAAAGTGGATGCGTTTATTGATGCACTTGCAGAACACACGATTCTAGAAGTGGTACGTTCTGGTGTATCCGGGATCGCACGTGGCGAAAAAGTTCTAACAATCTAAATTTTTAAATATTTCCTCATCTGAACAAGAAGAGGGGGTCAGGCAATGTGAATTTAAGGGTCATTGCCTGATTTAACAGATAAACAAGCATTCAAGCGGAGACAGCAATGCAAATTTTTTACGATAAAGACTGTGATTTATCTATTATCCAATCTAAGAAAGTAGCGATTATTGGTTACGGTTCACAAGGCCACGCGCACGCGCTTAACCTGAAAGATTCTGGCGTTGACGTAACTGTAGGTCTACGTGCGAACTCTACTTCTTGGAAAAAAGCTGAAAATGCTGGTCTTAAAGTTGCTGAAGTTGCTGCTGCTGTTGCGCAAGCTGACGTAGTTATGATTTTGACTCCAGATGAGTTTCAAGCTCAACTTTATCGTGACGAAATTGAGCCTAACATCAAAGAAGGCGCGACTCTTGCATTTGCTCACGGTTTCTCAATTCTTTACAACCAAGTTGTTCCACGTAAAGACCTTGACGTAATCATGGTTGCACCGAAAGCGCCTGGTCACACTGTACGTTCTGAATACCAACGTGGTTCAGGTGTTCCTGACCTTATCGCGGTTCACCAAGATGCTTCTGGTAATGCACGTAACGTTGCACTTTCTTACGCTTCAGGCGTAGGTGGTGGTCGTACTGGTATTATCGAAACTTCATTCCGTGAAGAAACTGAAACTGACTTATTCGGTGAGCAAGCAGTTCTTTGTGGTGGTGCAGTTGAACTTGTTAAAATGGGCTTCGAAACTCTTGTTGAAGCTGGTTATGCTCCAGAAATGGCGTACTTCGAATGTCTACACGAACTTAAATTGATCGTTGACTTAATGTTCGAAGGCGGTATCGCGGACATGAACTACTCAGTATCTAACAACGCTGAATACGGCGAATATGTAACGGGTACTGAAGTAATCAACGAACAGTCTCGTGAAGCAATGCGTAATGCACTTAAACGTATCCAATCTGGTGAATATGCGAAGATGTTCATCCAAGAAGGTGCGTTGAACTACCCATCTATGACTGCTCGTCGTCGTCAAAACGCTGCTCACGGTATCGAAGTAACGGGTAACAAGTTACGTGCAATGATGCCATGGATCCAAGCAAACAAAATCGTAGACAAAGAAAAGAACTAAGGTTTCGTGCCTTAAAAAGAGGAAAGCAGCGCTTTCCTCTTTTTTCGTACCTTGGATCCAAGCAAACAAAATCGCTGATAAAGAGAAAAACTAATTTCTCGCATCAATTGATTTTGAATGCGAAAAACCCACTCTTTTAGAGTGGGTTTTTTTATACCTAGCATTGCGTGTCTTTTGCTCCAGGCAAAGCAATGCTTTTTGATAGTGAAAGAGAAGCTTTTTTGATTTCATGTTAAGTAAGCGAAAGCAAGATGAATTAAAATAATAAAATTTTGAATAAGGTTGTAATAAATTAATTGAGAAGTAGCTACTATCTTGATTAATTCAAGTGAATAATGATTAACCTGAGGATAATGAAATAAAATCGCGTATTAGACTTTTTAATTAAAAAATCATTTGAGATTTAATATTACTTGGGTAGAATTATTAGGAGAGAAGGAAGCCAAGATTTTAAAATCAGATTTTATTTGAAAACTAATTAAAAAATATCTCTATAATCAAAATTTATATTGGATTTAATTGTAAATTGTAAGACTTTGTAAAATTTAAAAATGAGATTAATGTAATCAGATAATTTTATTTAAAATAATATAAATATCAATATTTTATATTTTTAAAATGCGATTCTAAGAAAATCATTCTTATATATAATATATAGATATAAATTTAACAGGATTATAGTTGTTTTATATATATCTTTGTAAAAAAAAGAATTTTTAATAAAAATTTAAAAAATATAGTATAAGCAAATGTAGTGTGAATAATAGAGCTTCTATATGTTTTTTAATGAAAAATAATAAGATGGCTGCACGCCTACAGTAACATTACTCATAATAATAAGAGTCCAAAATGTAAGCGTAAAACTTAATAAATATATTCTTCCAAAAAGGAATGGAGCATACTTATGAATAAAATAACTCAAGTAGTATTAGCCACCGTAGTATTGAGCTTTGGTTTAGGTTCAACAGCAGTTTATGCAAATCAGACTGCAGGAAAACCGGGTTCCCAAACACCACATAAGCCAGGCAAACATGGATGTGGAGATAAGTGTGACGGAAAAATTGATATTGTCCTGGAAGTTCCAAGACATTGTGATTTGGATGTGGAAACACCACAATTGACGCTTGCGCAAACAACGGGAGGTAACTGGAGCGATGCAGGTTTCTTTAATGTAAGCACAAATGCTCCTTATCGATTAAATATTAATGCACCAAATAATTTGCGCAGTGGCCAGAACTCTGTACCTGTATCTGTGACGACTACACGTGGTGGACGGGCTTATTCTGGAGCTCAATCAAGTACTAAAGGGCAAGCTCATCGTTGGGATGTAGCAGCTACAGTGGCTGGTAGTGCGATTGCAGCAGCTGATGCGGGTACTTATCGTGGCACATATAATGTCGAAGTTCGATTCTAATAATAAGAAATTTACTCTTAATAAGTATTGAACGGATAGGAGATGTGTGAATCATCTCCTATTTTAATAATTTTTTTATTGAATAATAACTATAATAAGTTTTTGGAGTAAAAAATGCATAAAAAAATAATTGGATTTTTATTATTATTGTTATGTAGTGCTACTCTCTCTGCGGGAATAAAGTTTAGTCCAATCCAGTTATATATTGAAAATTCTAAAAAACAGAGAAGTACAACGGTTAATATTGAGAGTACAGGGTTAAGATATTCAAAAATATATGAAATTTCTGCATTTAAATGGCAACAGAATGAAAGGGGGGATGATGTTCTCGTTGAAGATAAAACATTATTATTTAATCCAAGAACCTTTGAGTTAAAGCCGGAAAGCAAACAGATAGTCCGGATCGGATTTAGTCAGCCACTTACAGGTACTGAAAAGCAGCAAGCATGGAGAGTTATTTTTAAAGAAGTTACACCTGTAGAAGACACTTCATCGATCAACTTTTTATTTAATTTTTCCTTGCCGCTTTTTACAGAAAAACACTCAGCACCACAACTTAATGTAAATCTGGAAAAGGTAAATGGTTTAGCTTATTTAAAAGTAGGAAATAAAGCCAAATCACATGCAAAAATTGTAGAGGTTATAGTATTAGATAATCTGAATAATGAAGTATTAAAAAAAGATTTTACCCAATATGTTTTGAGTGGGAATGAAATTAAATTTGAAATTGGGGAAATAAAAACTACTGGAAATCTGAAGTTGAAAATAAAAGTAGAAGAATATGGGGAATATTTAGAATACCCTATCAGTGCTTAGAACGGATTGGCAAAAGAATAAAAATAGTCAAAGGAAGTGCTATGAGAGCCACTAAAATTCTTATGATGATAGTCTGTGGTATTGGGGTGACGCCTGTAAAAGCAAATACTAGTCCGGTACAAGGCCAGACAAAAGATCCGGAAATGTTAATCGTAAATATATGGATAAATGGCCTGGATTATAAAACTGAAGCAATTACTTTCACGGAGGACAGGAAAAAATTTATTGAATGTGATCCCTTGCATAACCTAGGAATTAAAGTAGAAAATTTTCAACGCCATTTAAAGAAAAAAGATTTCTGTTTAATCACTCAAACAGGAATTACAGTAGAGGATGACTATAGCCTTCAGGCAATTAAAATTAATTTTCCAGTCAGCTATTTTGAAGATCAGGCTTATGATCTAGAAGTATTGCAGCCCGCAAAGGCGGATTTTGGGGGATTCATTAACTATAATTTATTCTACAGTAGAGATAGTCGTGATCAGGAATTTAATACATTTTCAGAAGTTGGAGTATTTAAAGATTACTGGTTATTTAAAAATGCCTTTTTATATCGGAATGAACCTGAAGGCCAAGAAAAGAAATTCTTAAGAGTAAGAAGTAGTTTGGACTTTGAATTTCCTGAAAGGTTTTTAAGATTAACACTAGGGGATACCACCAGTCCTTATAATACTTTAAATAGTTCCTTTCGTTTTGGAGGTTTAAGTCTTGGGACCATTTATACTGATCGTCCAGATTTTGTTTACTGGAATATCCCTGCTTTGAATGGCAGTGCCAGCCTGCCTTCAACTATAGATTTATATATTAATGGCATAAATTTATATAAAGATTCAGTTGTACCAGGTAATTATAATCTGCCCGCAGGCTCAATTGTAAATCAGGCAGGCGATGCGCAAATTGTGGTGGAGGATATTTTAGGGAATAAAACAGTTAGAAGCTTCCCTGTATATATTAATAACCGTTTATTAAAGCCTAGACTCAATGAATATAATATTTCCTTGGGAAAGCTAAGATATAATTATGATTATGTTGATAATGATTATCGCGAGTTTTTTACTAAACTGTTTTTCCGGAGAGGACTTACCTTTTCAACTACCTTGGGTGGAGATCTTTTATATAGTGAGAAAGTAAGTAACTTTGACTTGTTATGGACCCAAGGGGTGAGTAAGTATTTTTTGCTGGATACGGCATTTTCAGTAAGTAAAGATGATAAGGAAAACCAGCGGGGCTATGCAGGATCTGTTGCCATAACACGGGATTTTGAAAACTGGTCATTAGGGATTAATAGCCGGTATTTTACTAAAAAATATGAATACTTAAGTGAGGATGATTACAGTTCTAATCTTAAAACTTCAGATATTATCTATTTTAATTTTTCTAATTTAAAAATTATTGACAGTTTAAATCTCAGTTATATTCAGCAGTCAAGTTACGCTACTGAAGATTTTTTCGAAGATGATCGTAAAATTTTTGATATTAGAGCATCAAAAAAACTAACAGATAATTTATATACAAGTTTTGGTTTTTTTAAGGACTTTGGAGAAGGTGATGATGGAGGGTTTAACATTGCTTTTTCTTACGATTGGGAGGGGAAAGGTCAAGTTTATCTAGATCATGATACTGATAATAATGAAACTGGCTTAAGTTATAGTAGAAGAACCATGACTCAAAATGGTTTCGATTATATTCTCGGAGTAAATCAGCGCGATAATGAAGTTAATTATAATGCCTATGGTTTATGGAAAACCAGCATCGGGAATTTGCAGCTGTCACATGATGAGTTTGAAGACCAGCGCAATTCACAGGCCGTGTTTGACGGGGCCTTAGTTTGGCTGGGGAATAAGGTAGCATTTACCAAATATGCAGATAATGCCTTTGCATTGGTCAATGTAGATCAGCATCCAGAGTTAGATATCTATCGTTCTGCCACTTTGGTAGGAAGTACCAATAATAACGGTTATATGTTTATACATAATATTATTCCTTATATTAATTATGATATTTCTTTTGACCATAACCAATTGTCGATGGAAGAAACTTTTACACATTCTTCCAAGAAAATAATTGGCCTGGATCAACGCGGATATAAATTAGATTTCCCTATTCATAAAACCAAGCGGATTCCATTAAGAATAAAAGACTTTAAACAAAATAATTTAATAGCAGGTTCAGAAGTGGTGGTTGAGGGCTTAAGCAGTGATCCATCTTTTGTGGACAGTCAGGGGATTGTCTATTTATATCTGATTCAACCCGGCCAATACCGGCTTAAAATAAAAACACAAGGTGGCCAGCAATGCCAGGCTCAATTGATTGTTCCTCAAAATCAATTTCAAAATTCAGAAAATCAAATTTTGGAAACCATATGCAGATAGGTGTAAAAATGAAAAAACTTTTTTTATTTATTCTAGTGAGCATGGGGGGGATCGCGAATGCCCAACATTGCTCAATTGATGGATTTACGAATCCGGAATTGCGTCTGGCGAGTTACCAGCGTAGTCAGTCCGCCACCTCATTTAATATTTCATGCGATACTGGCTATTCGATCCTGTTTAATAGTCAGAATCTGGTCAGTTCAAGTGGTGTGAGCTATGTTTCCAATGGTCCTTATAAATTGCGTACCAAATTAAATTTGACCGGCGCCAACAGTAATTTGTGGGGGGTGAGGCTCAATCAGGGGGCAGCCCAGCGACAAAAATACATTGTTTCAGTTCAGCTTGAGGATAATCCTTTAAATGGAGTTCCCGCAGGCAGATACAGCGATCGGGTTTCGATAGATATTTCCTTCTAGTTTTCACAGGCTGTTGCTCTTGAAATAAGATCATAACTGGTGCACTTCATTTGAGGTGGGCATCAGGTTGAAATACAGATTTATATAATAATGCGTTCCTATGGCGAGTGAGATTAATTTGATAGAGATTTATTTATTGATCCGCTTAATAGTTTTAAAAATAATCCTCTTTTCCTTTTCTTTTTATGATTCATAAGTTGGTCATATCTTCTGCTTATAGTGGATCAAATATACAAATAAAATAGGTGCGAGATGCAACCCATGTCCATCTCAGAATTATTAAAGCAACAGCCTGTTATTCAAAAAATCCGGTTTGATTTAAAACAACAACGTAAACAGTCTACTCATGACAAAATGGTCTTAGACGATCTGACCCGTTCCCGTTTGAAAATTGCCATTGTTACTGAAACCTGGCCTCCTGAAATCAATGGCGTTGCCCACGCGTTATTACAACTTTGCAAAGGATTGCAAAAGCAGGGACATAAGATTTTATTAATTCGTCCTGAACAACATCACGTCTGTACCGAATTCAAACCATATAACGAATGTCTGGTTAAGGCACATTGCATTCCCAAGTACAGCAATTTGCAGTTTGGCAGACTACAATTCCTGAAAATTCATCAAGCTGTTGAAGCTTTTGCACCGGATATTATTCATATTGTGACTGAGGGACCTTTAGGATTAGCGGCTCAGCAGCTTGCAAAATTTCATAAAATTCCAGTATCTAGCGGATTTCATTCGTCATTTCAGGAGTTCAGCCGGTTTTTTGATCTGGTTTTTTTGCTTAAACCCATTCAGGGCTATTTAAAGTGGTTTCATAACAATACTGACTTAACCTGTGTCCCAAGTCGGGATACTGCTCAAGCCTTAAAGCAGTTTGACATATCCTGTCCAGTGGCAATCGTAGGCAGAGGTGTTGATCCAGATACATTTTCACCAAAGTGGCGCTCATCGGATTTGCGTTATGCTTGGGGAGTCTCAGGCGATACCCGTGTGATGCTGTATGTTGGGCGGCTCTCGCCTGAAAAGGAAATTGACGTGCTGATCAAAACCTACTTTGTTCTGCGCCAGCTTCACCAGCAAGATATACGTTTGGTGGTTGTGGGAGATGGACCAGACCGGACCCGACTGCAACAGCTGAATCAGGATGGCAGCATTCTTTTTACTGGCAGCTTAACCGGGAAAAACCTGTCTGAAGTTTATGCCAGTGCCGATGTTTTCTGTTTTGCCAGTCAGGTAGAAACCTTTGGAAATGTGGTGCTGGAAGCGATGGCCAGTGGTTTGCCGGTGATTGCTTATGATTATGCCTGTGCAAATTTACATGTGCGACATGGTCAAACAGGATGGTTAAGCAGGCTTGGCAACCAGCAGGATTTTATCCAGCAGTTGCTTGGATTGCCTGATCTGTACAGATTGCGACAGATGGGCGTACAAGCACGTAAAAAGGCAGAAACGGTCGGCTGGCAGTATCCTGTCCGGCAGTTTGAACAAGCATTGTATTCACTGGTACGGCATCAGGAATACAATATATAAAACAAGAAAGGAGCAACAGTGTGAAACTCCAGAATGTAAAAATTAAGTTTTTGGCAATTGATTTAAAAGGCTGTGTCTATCTGAATCATTTTTCGCATTCAGCACGAATTGCTACTTTTTTTAAAATTATTAGTCGCTTAGGGAATGGCGCATTTTGGTATTTCATGCTGTTACTGGTTTGGATCATGCAAGGCCTGATCTATACCTCACAAATTGTTTATCTAATTCTGGGAAGCACCGTAGCGACTATCATTTACAAGATGCTAAAAATTAAAACGGTGAGACCACGTCCTTATCAGGTGCATCAGGTCATCCGTCTAGGTGAACATCCTCTGGACCATTTTAGTTTTCCCTCCGGGCATACCTTGCATGCTGTCATGGCAACCACTGTTTTAGGCTATGTCGCCCCTTTATTGCTGATGCTGATGTTGCCTTTTACAGTTCTGGTCGCAGTGTCCAGAATGGTGTTGGGCTTGCACTATCCAAGTGATGTCGTGGTTGGGGCTATTCTGGGTGGCATGATGGCAATTACCATTGTCCTGACTGCACCTTATTTAAATATTGTGTTGTAAAAATAAATGAAAGCCGGGACAAAGGCTCGCAGATTTTTACAGATTTGTTAAAGTACAGCATCAAAGCAATTATGGTGAGAAATAGAGATGGGTTTACGTTGGACAGATACTCTCGATATCGCGATTGAACTCTACGAAGCGCATCCTGATGTGGACCCGCAGTGGGTTCGTTTTACCGATTTACATGCCTGGGTATGTGCCTTGCCTGAATTTGAAGATGATCCGACCAAGTCGACTGAAGGTCTGCTGGAAGCTATTCAAATGGCATGGATTGACGAGGCACGCTAAGCCCTCATCTTAAAAAAGCATTTTTTTACAGATGAAAAGCAGAAAAATGCGCATTATCTCGGTATAATGCGCCAAAATTTCATGTCAACAATTGACTTAAGGAGCCATCATGGCTATCGAACGTACTTTATCTATCGTTAAACCAGACGCAGTTGCTAAAAACCACATCGGCGACATCTTTGCTCGTTTTGAAAAAGCTGGTCTTCAAATTGTTGCAACTAAAATGAAACATTTGACTCAAGCTGAAGCTGAAGGCTTCTACGCTGAGCATAAAGAACGTGGTTTCTTTGCTGACCTAGTTGCATTCATGACTTCTGGTCCAGTGGTTGTTTCAGTTCTTGAAGGCGAAAATGCTGTCCTTGCTCACCGTGACATCCTTGGCGCGACAAATCCTAAAGAAGCTGCTCCTGGTACAATCCGTGCAGATTTCGCTGTAAGCATCGACGAAAATGCTGCTCACGGTTCTGACTCTGTAGCATCTGCTGACCGCGAAATTAACTACTTCTTCGCGCAAACTGAGATTGCTCCACGTACTCGTTAATTCGCAGTATTCAAGCCAGATAAGTGTTATTATACTTATCTGGTTTTTTTATTCTCTGAATAATTCTTTGCTCACATATTGAGCTTCTCCTTTCATCTTTAGGCATGGTTTAGGTAATACACATGAGTACTGAAGTCGTCGCTGTATCTGCAGTTTCAGCTGCACAGCAACCATCTCCGTCCACTCCGGCACAGCAAAATGCTGTAGAAAAAGTGAACCTACTCGGCATGTCTCGTCCGCAAATGGAGAAATTCTTTGAGGATATGGGTGAGAAGAAGTTCCGTGCCGGGCAAGTCATGAAATGGATTCACCAGTTCTTCGTGACCGATTTTGCTGAAATGACCAATATTTCCGGCAAACTGCGTGAAAAACTGGAAAAGATTTGTGAAATTAAAGCACCGGAAGTGGTGCATAAAAACTATTCCAAAGATGGAACCCGTAAATGGGTATTCCGTGTTGGCGATGGTGAAGGTTCTCTTGTTGAAACGGTACTGATTCCTGCTGAACATCGCAGTGGTTTACGTCGCACTTTGTGTATTTCTTCACAAGTGGGCTGTGCACTGGACTGTTCATTCTGTTCGACCGGTAAACAGGGTTTTCAGCGCGATTTGACCCAGGCGGAAATTATCGGTCAGCTCTGGATGGCGAATTATTCGTATATGGAAGATGTGCCTGTACTTGAGCGTGAACGTTCAGTCACAAACGTGGTGATGATGGGCATGGGCGAGCCATTGCTCAACTACGATGCAGTATTGAATTCAATGCGCATTATGCTGGATGACTTTGCATACGGCATGTCAAAACGTCGTGTGACTTTATCGACTTCTGGTGTGGTGCCGAAAATCGATCAGATGGTCAAAGATATTGACGTGGCGCTGGCTATTTCATTGCATGCGCCAAATGATGAACTGCGTAACGAGCTGGTGCCGATCAATAAAAAATATCCGCTTGAGCAGCTGATTGCTGCATGTCAGCGTTATATTGCCAAAGATGGGAATGAAAGTTCACGTAAACATGTAACGATTGAATATGTGATGTTAGATGGCGTGAATGACCATCCTGAACATGCGCAGCAAATGATTAAGCTGTTGAAGAATTTGCCAAGCAAGATTAATTTGATTCCTTTTAATCCGTTCCCGCATGCGCCATATGGCCGCTCAAGCCGCAACCGGATTATTTCTTTCCAAAAAACTTTGTCTGATGCCGGTTTTGTGTGTACGATTCGTCAGACACGCGGTGATGACATTGATGCCGCGTGCGGACAGTTAGTCGGACAAGTTGCTGACCGTACCCGTCGTGCGGAACAGTGGAAAAAGAAAATTGCGCAATCGAATGAGATCATGCGCTCACAAGGATAATAAGAGGTCGCCAGTTGAGAAATCTAACATCAAAGTTTGCTTTGATTTCAACAGTATGTGTGTCTTTGGTTTTAGTCGCGTGTCAGACGCCGAATCTGGGTCAGAAAGACCCTGAAAAGGCCACCAAAGTCCGTACCCAATTGGCGGTAGAATATCTGAGAACAGGTGACCTGGATGCAGCCAAACGCGCGCTGGATCAGGCACTTGAGACTACTCCGCGCGATTCTCAAGCAAATATGATGATGGGCGTGCTACTGCAACAGGAAGGTAGTAAGCTTAATCTCGAAAAAGCAGATCATTATTTCAAGCGTGCGATTTCGGCCGATCCGAAAAATGCGCAGGCGCGAAATAATTACGGCACCTATTTATATCAGCTTGAACGCTATAATGATGCGATCGAGCAGTTTCAAATTGCTGGTGCCACGTTGGGTTATGATCAGCGATTCCGCGCACTGGAAAATATGGGGCGGATTTACCTGAAACTGGGTGATACAGCAAATGCTGAAAAATCATTCAAACAGGCGCTGCAAGCCAATCGCGATTCTTATATTTCAATGTTAGAGTTGGCAGAAATATTTTATTTGAACCAGCAGTTCCCGGCGGCGACACAAATGTATCAACAGTTTGTGCGTGGTGTGGGGCAGAAAAATCAGGGTGCCCGTGCACTCTGGATTGGCATTCGCACTGCGCGTGCCGGAGGTGATCAGTTGGGTATGCAGGTATTGGTCAACCAGTTACGTGCACTCTTTCCTGAAAGCCAGGAATACCAACGTTATTTGCAATTACAGTACAGTACTGAGGCCGTATGGAAGTAAATCCTAATTCACCATCGAATCATTCGAGCGTAGCTCCAAATGCGTTAGGAAATATTCAACGTCCGGGCGAGTACTTGTGCCAGATTCGTATCAATCAGCAACGCAATCTGGAAGATGTAGCGAAAGAGCTGAATATTCCGCTCAAAACCCTGACTGCACTGGAACAGGACGAATATAAGTCTTTGCCTGAAGCGACCTTCATTAAAGGTTATTACCGGACTTATGCCAAATTTCTGGGTGTTGATGCTTCAAGCATTATTCAGCGTTTTGATGAAATTTATACCAATGATACCGGGTTGCTGCCGAATCATGCCCTGAACAATTCTCCTATTAAAATTATGGGGAAATTACCAGGCTCCAAGCGGGACCGCAATCGTAAGTGGTTAAAGCGCATTTTTATTACGCTGGTAGTGCTACTGATTTTGGGTGCACTTTTTGCCATGATTCAGAACTGGTCAAGTAGTAATTCACAAAATAGCAGTGAAGTCTCTGGAGTGGGCGCTTCTAATGTCGAGATTCTGAATCTGGATACAGGTAACGCGCTTTCGGGCGACCAGCTGAAACTTGAGTTTAAGCGTCCGACCTCTGTGCATATTGTGGACTCGGCGGGCAATGTTCTGGCAACTGGCCGTCAGGCATCAAGCTTGCAGCTCAATGGTGAAGCACCATTCCAGATTCGTCTGGATGATGCCTCGGCTGTATCGCTCAGTTTGAATAATGAAAATATTTCATTGTCACCCTACACTGTGAACGGAAAAGCAGAATTCCGTTTATCACCTTAACAGATCAAGAGTAGAGCAGAACAATGATCATAAATCCAATTAAACGTCGTCCAACACGTAAAATTCGTGTGGGTTCAGTTTATGTGGGTGGTGATGCACCAATCAGTATCCAGTCCATGACCAATACTGAAACCTGTGATGTGGCAGCTACGGTTGCACAGATCCAGCGCTGCGTCGATGCTGGTGCGGATATTATGCGGGTTTCTGTGCCAACGATGGAAGCGGCAGCGGCATTTGGTGAAATTCGCAAGCAGGTCAATGTGCCTTTGGTCGCCGATATTCACTTTGATTATAAAATTGCTTTGGCAGTTGCCGATTTGGGTGCAGACTGCCTGCGGATTAACCCGGGCAATATCGGTTCTGAAGCGAAAATTCGTGAAGTCGTGGCCGCAGCACGTCATAACGACATTTCCATGCGAATCGGTGTCAATGCCGGCTCACTGGAAAAAGATATTCAAAAGAAATATGGCGAGCCGACTGGTCAGGCACTGCTTGAATCTGCGATGCGCCATATCGATATTTTAGACCGTCTGGATTTCCAGGAATTCAAAATTTCAGTCAAAGCATCGAATGTATTCCTGACCATGGATGCGTATCGTTTGCTGTCACAGCAAATTGATAATCCGCTCCATCTGGGTGTCACGGAAGCGGGTATTTACCGTACCGGTTCGGTTAAATCTGCGATCGCTTTGGGTGGCCTGCTGATGGAAGGCATTGGCGATACCATGCGTATTTCCTTAGCTGCCGAGCCTGAAGAAGAAATTAAAATCGGTTTTGATATTCTGAAATCGCTGGGTCTGCGCTCCAACGGGATTAACTTCATTGCCTGCCCAAGCTGTTCACGTCAGGAATTTAATGTGATTTCGGTGATGCAGCAACTTGAAGAGCGTTTAGAAGATATTCGTACTCCAATGGATGTCTCTGTCATTGGCTGTAAGGTCAATGGGCCGGGTGAAGCCAAAGAAGCTGATATTGGTGTGGTAGGTGCAAGTCCGCGTTCACTGGTGTACCGTAATGGTGAAAAGAGTCATTTAATTGACACGAATCAATTGGTTGATGAAATCGAAACCATGGTTCGTCAACGTGTTTCCGAGCTTGAAGAAGCTAAATCTAAAGAAATTATTCGTACAAGTTTTCCTGAGTAGATCATGAGTTCAATCGTCGCAATCAAAGGTTTTAATGACATTCTCCCAACGCAAACCCCAGCTTGGAGACGTCTTGAACAGCATCTATCCGGTTTGATGGATGCCTATGGCTATCAACAAATCCGTTTGCCTATGGTTGAGCAGACCAATCTGTTCAAACGTTCGATCGGTGATGCAACCGATATCGTTGAAAAAGAAATGTATACCTTCCTCGACAAGGGTAATCCGCCTGAGTCGTTGACGCTGCGTCCTGAAGGGACGGCGGGTTGTGTGCGTGCCATGCTGGAGCATAACCTGCTGCGCGGTGCGACGCCTCGCGTCTGGTATATCGGACCCATGTTCCGTTATGAAAAACCGCAAAAAGGCCGTTACCGTCAGTTCCACCAGTTTGGTGTAGAAACGTTTGGTGTGGCAACGCCAGATATGGATGCAGAACTGATTCTGATGACGGCGCGTCTGTGGAAACGTATGGGTGTGGCAGACAAGGTTCAGCTTGAGTTAAATACACTCGGTGAGTCGGATGAGCGTGCAGCATATCGTGCGGCACTGGTTGAATTTTTAGAGTCACATAAAGCGGATCTGGATGAAGATTCTCAGCGTCGTTTAACCACCAATCCACTGCGTATTCTGGATTCTAAAGATGCCAAAACACAAAGTATCTTGGAAAATGCACCGAAACTGCATGACTTTATGGGTGAAGAAACGCTGGCACATTTTACCCAGCTACAACAGTACTTGACTGATGCAGGCATCAGTTTTGTGATCAATCAAAAACTGGTACGTGGTCTGGACTATTACAACAAAACTGTTTTTGAATGGACCACAACCCATTTGGGTTCACAGGGTACGGTATGTGCCGGTGGCCGTTATGACGGTCTGGTGGGGCAACTTAAAGGTAAGCCTGATCAATCTGTCCCTGCTGTTGGTTTTGCCATGGGGATCGAGCGTTTATTGCTTCTGCTGGAACAGGTTGAAGACAATACCCCGACACGTGATTGTGAAGTATTCCTGGTGGCTGAACCGGCTGCTCAAGGTAAAGCTTTGGTCATTGCAGAACAGATCCGGGATCAGCTGGAAGCAGCGGGCAGTCAGATTCGACTGAAAGTGGGCTCACAGGGTTCAATGAAATCGCAAATGAAAAAGGCCGATCAGGCAGGTGCTTTATATGCAGCGATTTTAGGGGAACGTGAACTGGAAGCTCAGGCATTTACCGTGAAAGAGCTGGCAACTGCAGAGCAATCGAATGTGCCATTTACGGACTTCGTTGCATTTTTTAGTACTAAAATTTCTTCAAAATAATCGATAAAACATTAGGAAAAGGGTAATCTCATGAGCGCAATGAGTGGTGATGAACAATTTGAAAGCTTAAAATCCTTTACGAAGAAATATGGTTCTTCGATGATTACCGGGATTTTAATTGCGCTGATTGCCTTTTTCGGATGGGAATATTGGCAGAAGAAAAACCTGGCAGAGTCGCAAATGAACACTGCCAGAGTTCAGCAGTTGATGGATGATGCACAGGCATCGAAAGGCGATGGTTTTGCTCAGCTGTCTGAAACTGCAGATAAAATTGTCAAGGAAGCCCCTGATTCAGCGCAGGCGATTCAGACTCAGTTGGTGATGGCAAAACTGGCTTATGATAAAGAAGATTATGCTGCGGCCGAGAAAGCGCTACAGAAAGTTGAAAATTCGAAAGTAGACGATAAAGGCCTGGTTCAGGTAGTCAAACTTCGTCTGGCTTATGCACAATTGGCGCAGAAAAAATATGATGCTGCATTAAAAACTTTAGAAGCAGTGACTGAGCCTGCATTCAAAGCAACCGCCGATGAAGCTCGTGGCGATATCTATGTTGCCAAAAATGATATTGAAAATGCTAAAAAAGTATATCAAAGTGCATGGGATGCTTTGATTGAACGTAAAGAAGAACGTCAGATTTTACAGATGAAGCTCGAAAGCGTAGGCGTATTGGTCGATGATCCGGAAATCGAACGCCCAATTATAGAAACACAAGCGGAAGAAGCTGAATGAATAGAAAATACAAAATTACCTGTGCCTTGACTGTTTTAACGCTTGCATTGGCTGGCTGTGCAGGTAAAACCAATAAAGTTCCAGAAGTAAAACCGAATCCACTTCCAAAACTGACCCAAGCCAAAACACTGGTGCCCGTATTTTCCACTAGTGTGGCTGCGACAGAGGCTGCCGATCCATTGCGTTTACGTCTGGATGCAGACAATGGCGTGGTTTTTGCGATAGATCCAAAAGGTGAAGTTTCTGCTTTTAAGGGCAAGCAGCGTCTGTGGCAGAAAAAAGTCAGCAAAGATGGTTTAAGTTCCGGTGTGGAAGCAGCTGAGGGAATCGTGGTTGTCGGTAACCAGAAAGGCCAGCTTTTCGCACTGGACCAGCAAACTGGTGAACAAAAATGGACTGCGCAATTGACCGGTGCCTTACTGGCCCCTTCATTAATTCATGCCGGGCGTGTCATTAGCGTGACCAATGACGGTACTGTGTATGCGCATGAAATCGCGACAGGTGCACAAGTCTGGACTTATAATTTGCCTAATGTACAATTCAGCCTGCGTGGCATGGCTGCACCGGTTGCATTAGATGCGCGTAATGTGTTGATTGGCTCTTCCAATGCTTATATCTATGTGCTGGATGCTTTAAGTGGTATACCGAAATTACAGCGCCGTGTAGCAGTGTCTGATGGGCGTTCTGATATCCAGCGTCTGGTGGATATTGATGGTGAACCGGTCGTTGCAGGCCAGTTTGTGGTGACTACTAGCTATCAAGGTCAGGTGACTGTACTGGATCTGGCTTCACAACAGGTGGTCTGGAGTGAAGATGCCAGCAGTATCCAGCGTCCAGAAGTTGTGGGCAATGGCGTATTTGTGGCGCAAACTGATGGCAAAATCAAAGCCTTTGAGATTACTTCAGGTCAACTCCTTTGGGAAAATGACCGGTTGCTGAACCGCAAGTTAAGTAACCCGGTGATGCTGGGTACTGACCTGGTGGTCGGCGATCTGGATGGCGTTTTGCACCTGATTGATCCGCGTACCGGACAGATTACCGGTCGTGCAAAAACTTCTGGAGAAGTGCGTAACTTACGCGTCATCGACAACCAGCTGTATGTTTCTACACGTAAGGGCGCATTAAGCATTTGGCAGAACCGTTAATTTTAACGAGCCTTATGCTAAACTAGCCACAACCGTATTTTGTGAACGCGGGGTGATTGAAAAATCAATGCCCCGTGTTTTTATTTAGGGTATTTACCCCTTATATCTTCCTATGCTTTCTGATGTTCAGGCCACTTTGACGCCTGATATTAAATAAAGGTTACTCTATGAAACCCGTAATTGCGCTCATTGGTCGTCCGAACGTCGGAAAATCAACGCTGTTCAACCAGATTACCAAGAGCCGTGACGCATTGGTGGCAGACTTTGCCGGTCTGACACGCGACCGTAAATATGGCGATGCTACCTATCAAAATAAATCTTTCATTGTGGTCGATACTGGCGGTATTGGCGAAAATGAAGGTGGGATTGACTCCTACATGGCAGAGCAGTCCAAGACTGCCATTCATGAAGCTGACATCATCATTTTTGTGGTGGATGCGCGTGCCGGATTGCTGGCATCTGATGAACAGATTGCCCGTGAATTGCGTACTTTAGGCAAAAAAGTCTTTCTGGTTGCCAACAAAGTTGATGGTGTACATGCTGAAGCTGCCCTGGTTGAATTCTACAAACTGGGTATGGGCGAGCCGTTACAAGTCGCAGCCAGCCATGGTCGTGGTGTCCAGCAAATGCTGGAAGATGTACTTGCCGATGTACCGGAAGATGAAAATCCGGAAGAGCATGACAAAAACACGGGTCTGCGTTTAGCGATTATTGGTCGTCCAAACGTAGGTAAATCAACGCTGGTGAACCGCTTGCTCGGTGAAGAGCGTGTGGTGGCATTTGACCAGCCGGGTACAACACGTGACTCGATTTATATTCCATTCGAGCGTGATGGCCGTCAATATACCCTGATTGATACTGCCGGGGTGCGCCGTAAAGGTAAAGTTGATGAAATGATTGAGAAATTCTCGATTGTTAAAACTTTACAGGCAATGAAAGATGCCAACGTCATTGTTGTTGTAGTTGATGCACGTGATGGTATTGTTGAGCAGGACTTGCATTTGATTGGCTATGCACTTGAAGCGGGTCGTGCCATGGTTATTGCAGTCAATAAATGGGATAACATGACTGAATATGATCGTAAGCAATGTAAGCTCGATGTAGAGCGTCGCTTCGATTTTATTCCATGGGCGAAGGTGCATTTGATTTCTGCATTGCATGGAACGGGTGTGGGCGATCTTTATCCATCGATTCACCGTGCTTATGATTCATCGCGTTTAAAAGTGTCACCGGCAAAAATCACCCAGATTTTAAATGATGCGACAGAGGCCCACCAACCGCCTATGGTTCAGGGCCGTCGTATTAAAATGCGTTACGCACATATGGGTGGACAAAATCCGCCAACGATCGTGATTCATGGTAACAAGGTGGATAAAACTCCTGCAGATTATCGCCGTTACCTGGAAAACGTGTTCCGTAAAGTGTACAAGCTTGAAGGTACACCGATTAAAATCGAGTTTAAAACTTCTGAAAACCCGTTTGAAGGCCGTAAGTCTCAAGTGGATGAGCGTGCAGCTGCGCGTAAACGTCGTTATGTACAGAAATTCAAGAAAGCCGAGAAGAAATTTAAACGCTAATTCTATAGTTTAAATTTTTCGGATAAAAAGCCTGCGTAAAGCAGGCTTTTTGTTTTGAGAAAATAATGAATTTTTCTCCCAATAAAAGTGTAAATTCTTTTACACTCAAATCAATTGACATCTTTTTAATGGATTCACGTGGCTCGGCTGATTCAAATTCATCTGCATCAACTTTCTGATCTGGCATGTGATCAATTGTCAGACCGTAAAACCCAGGTTGCCGAACGGAAACGCGAAGTGGCGTGTTTGCGCAATCAGCTTTTATCCCAATCTTTTGAATTGCCTGTTAGCGATCAACAGGTGGTACGGACGAATTTTGGCAAGCCTTATTTAAATGATTATCCAGACCTCAGTTTTAATCATAGCCATAGCCAGAATTTCTACGCCTTGGCCACGAGCAGGAATGTCCAAAACTTGGGAATTGATATTGAAGAACTGAGCCGTAAAGTCCGTTTTGAAGACTTGGCACAACATGCCTTCCATCCTGAGGAAATCAAAAAGTGGCAAGTGCTGGATTATGATCCCGAATACTGGTTTAAAGTCTGGACGACCAAAGAGGCGGTGTTAAAGGCATCAGGCTTGGGAATCCGGATAAACCTGAATGAACTGAATACCAATCTTCATCCTGAGCAAAATGGCAGGCGCTGCGAACATCCAGAGATTGGCGTCTATGCCTATCAAAATTATACGCTTGCTGGCTGCATGCTCACCGTGGCCTGGCAAAGTGAGCACTCTTGCAACGGGTTGAAATTTCCGGTGATTCAGCTTCATCACATTGTCTAGGCCAGAATCAATCTCAGATTTTATTTTCTGGCAATGATCAGGTTACTCAGCCGATTCACAAATTGCGGACTCATTCGCGATAAATGAAATAAAAACTGGCTTTTGAAACCAACCGGATGATGGGTTGCCTGCCAGATTGAATCTTTGAGCTGTGCCAGTTTAAGAATCTCTTGCGCTACATCCTCTGCTTTTAAATGCACGCCCATTTTTTTAATACTTTCTGCCTGCATATCTTTGACCATGGCCGTACTAACGAAAAGTGGCATGACATCCAAGACTCGAATCCCATACGGTTGCCACTCAATATCCAGACTTTCAGTCAGGCCACGCACTGCAAACTTGCTGGTGGAATAACTGCTTAAATCGGCCTGTCCATAAATTGCCGAAGCTGAAGATAGATTAATGATGCGGGCAAATGCAGACTCTTTTAAATAAGGGAAAGCGGCATGACAGCCGCTCATGACTCCTTTAACATTAATATCCAGAGTTCGATGATGTGCCGTAATATTAGTTTCTTCAAAAGGGCCTGAATATAAAATCCCGGCATTATTGACCAGAATATTGATTTCCCCCGCCCAGGCCGAAAATTCAGACAAGGCTGTTTCCCAGGAAGCATAATCGGCCACATCGAGAAAGCCGGCTTTGGCATGTTCGCCCAGTTGCTGGGCCAGCTGTTCAGCCTGTGCAGTATTGATATCATAAATACCGACTTTATAGCCGTGCTGGTAAAATAGCTGGGCGGTTGCTGCCCCAATTCCTTGTGCTGCCCCACTAATCAATATACTGTGCATGTGTTTGATCTCCTTATTGTCTTTTTTTTAAGCATAACAAGAAACCGGCAGATTGACGCGACTATTTGGTAAAAAAGAGGTTTTTGAAAATGGAACAACTACTTCAGGTCATGCGCGAATTACGTGAAAAATGTCCATGGGATCAGCAGCAAACCCCCGAATCGCTGACCAAATATGCGATTGAGGAAGCTTATGAAGTCGAAGCAGCTGTGCGCTCAGGAAAGGTTGATGATGTCCGCGATGAACTGGGCGATTTGTTGCTACAGGTAGTGTTCCAGTCGCAGATGTATAGTGAGCAGGGCGCTTTTGATTTTCAGGATGTGGTTCAGGCCATTACCGAGAAACTGATTCGTCGTCATCCCCATGTATTTCAGGCGGAACAGTTTAAGCAGCTTAGTCCGGAAGATGTGTCCAAGCTATGGAAAGAAATCAAGCAGCAAGAAAAACAAGGCAAGCCACGTTCACGTTTAGACGATGTTAAGCACGCACCTGCACTGCAGCAGGCGGATGAGATTCAGAAAAATGTCGCCAAAATCGGTTTTGATTTTCCGGACATGGCGGGTGCTTATGCCAAGCTGGAAGAAGAACTGGCTGAATTAAAAGCAGCGGTAGCCGGACAGAATTCCGATGAAATACAGGAAGAATTTGGCGACTGCTTATTTTCTCTGGTCAATGTTGGACGTAAACTTGGCATCTCCAGCGAGATGGCATTATTAGGAACAATCCATAAATTCCGGACCCGCTTTGCCCTGATGGAAGATCAGGCACAATTACAACAATTAAACCTGGAAAAACTGTCACTGGCTGAACTTGATCAGCTCTGGGAACAGGCCAAATTACAATTAAAACAAAGAGTGGCACATGAAAAAAATATCTTATCAAATCGGTCCGACATGGATTAATCTTGTTCTGGGTTGCTGGCTCGGCTGTATTTCTATCGGGACTGTGCATGCAACTGCCACCGATTATATGGAATGGAAGACCCAACAGCAGCAACATGATGCGCGGCTGAAGAAAAAAGCCGCTGTTACCGCCACATCAGAAAGTAACCATTATCTGGCCAAGCCTGCATTGTCAGATTCCGCTACTGACAAAATCAGTCTGAATCGTGCCAGCCTCGAACAGTTGCAGGAATTGCACGGGATTGGTCAGAAGAAGGCTGAAGCCATTATTCAGTATCGGCAAAAAAATGGTAAGTTCAAAAGCATTGAAGATATTCAGCAGGTCAAAGGCATTGGACCGGCTTTATTTGCCAAAAACAAGGCGAAACTCGCTTTGTAGGGCGGCCATATGGATCATGGATTAGTTGATTGATTTGACTCGCAGGATTGACATAATCAAATTGCCCTTTAGTCGTGTAAGCGATATGATTAGCGTCATCTTAGAATTTTACGTTCAGACGTAGGAGACAGCGTCTTTTGCAAACTTTGCGCGCGTCAAAATGTGGTTTATCAACCGCTCAATTACCTTCTTATATTCTCGATGTGATTGATGCCTTAAATAAGGCAGGCTATGAAGCTTATATCGTGGGTGGTGGTGTTCGAGATCTGATGTTAGGTTTGAATCCTAAAGATTTCGATGCAGTTACCAATGCCACCCCGGCTCAGGTCAAGGAAGTTTTCGGACGGCGTTGTCGAATTATCGGGCGACGTTTCGAACTGGCCCATGTCTATTCGGGACGGGAACTGGTTGAAGTAGCAACTTTCCGTGCACCACCCAAAAAAGCAGTGACCTCGGCCGCGGGGATGATTCTGCGTGATAATAACTGGGGTAGCATCGAACAGGATTTTTCCCGTCGTGATTTCTCCATCAATGCGATGTACTACCAGCCGCGTAAGGGCATTGTGCTGGATTTCTGCAATGCAGTGGATGATATTCACAGCAAAACGTTACGCTTACTGGGTGATCCAGCTTTAAGATTTGAAGAAGATCCGGTACGGATGCTACGAACCTTGCGTTTTGCCGCCAAACTGAACTTCAATATTGATGAAGCCATTCTGGAGGTTTTCACTCCGGAAATGACCCAGTTGCTGCGTGATGTTTCCCCACATCGACTTTATGATGAATCACAGAAACTGTTCACCATGGGACATCTGAATCGTGTCTTGCCGATGCTGATCGATTTTGGAATCTGGCAGCAGTTATTTGCAGATATCAAACCTAAAATTACGCCGTTTATGGAACGCGCTGCAAAAAATACTGATCAGCGCATTTCTATCGGCAAAACCATCAACCCGGCATTTTTCTATGCAGTGCTGTTATGGCAGCCATTTCTGGAACGTTGCGAATTCTATCTGAATAAAGGTGTAGTAGCGGCTGAAGCACGTGCCCAAGCTGGTCTTGACGTGTTAAAACGCCAGGCAACCCGTACTGTTATTCCGCGCTTTGCAGAAACCTTTATTCGTGAAATCTGGGAAATGCAGACCCGTTTGCTGAATCCTAAACCACAGCAAATTGAAGCTTTGTCCAGCCATGCACGTTTCCGTGCCGGCTTTGACTTTTTGCTGTTGCGTGAAAAATCAGGTGATGCGACTGCACAGGAGATGGGCAGCTGGTGGGATGCTTACCAGCAAATGAGTGGTGACGAGAAAGAGCGTGCTATTAGCCAATATAACCGTCAGCGTGCCAAGAGCCGGCGTAAGGCAAGTCAAGAAGAGCCTCTGGAACAGAAACTGAAGCAGCAAGATTCCATTGAGATCGAACCGTTGGTAAATGAACCTGAGCCGCGTAACCGCCGGGCGCGTAAAGCCAAGTTTGAAGACAAGGTAAAACCTCTGTCGCATGTGGCAGCCAGTGCCAGTGGTGAAATTGGCGCAGATCATCCGATTATGAAACGCAAGCGGGTAAAACGTGATCTGAGTCAGGTGGTATTTGGGCCAACACAATGATCGTGACTTATATTGGCCTGGGCAGTAACTTGGGCGATTCACGCCAGATTCTGGCAGAAGCTGTACAGAAACTGGCGACATTGGGTCAGGTAAAAACCTCGCATCTGTATCAAAGTCCACCCATGGGACCACAGGACCAGCCAAACTATCTGAATGCCGTTGTACAGTTAACGACTGATCTGGTTCCTTTAAGCTTGCTGGACCGTTTGCAAGCTTTTGAGCAGGAAGCAGGTCGGGTACGTTTGCGGCATTGGGGTGAACGTACGCTGGATCTGGACTTACTGATCTACGGTAACGAGCAGATTCAAAATGAACGTCTCACCGTGCCGCATGTCGGGGTATTAGAGCGTGATTTTGTCTTGATTCCACTTCTGGATATTGATTCTGAAATACAGGTCAATGACACATTCTTAAAAGATCTGGACATCGTCAAACAATCGACCCTCACGGTACTCGATGACAGCAACTGGGCAAATATTTAATTTTTAAGTTATTGGTATGTTCGAGAGAACTTCAATCATAGAGGAACATCTTCATGGTCAGTCTGAGTGATTTAAGACGCTTCAAAGCTGATGGACGCAAATTTTCATGCCTGACTTGTTATGATGCCAGTATGGCCAAAGCCATGGAAATTGCCCAAGTCGATAGCATTTTAATTGGCGATTCTTTGGGAATGTCAATTCAGGGTCGCGACTCGACTTTGCCTGTTACGGTTGCTGATATGGCTTATCATACGGCTGCGGTACGCCGTGGTAACCAGCATGCCTTTATCATGACTGACTTGCCATTTATGAGCTATGCCACCTTAAACGATGCCTTGCAAAGCTCGAAAACCGTGATGCAGGCCGGCGCACAAATGGTGAAAATGGAAGGCGGTGCATGGCTGGCGGAAACCGTACAGGTACTGACCCGGAACGGTATTCCGGTATGTGTGCATCTGGGTTTGACTCCGCAATCGGTACATGTTTTTGGTGGTTATAAACTGCAGGCCCGTACCCGTGAAGCTGCTAATCAGCTTATTGCAGATTGTAAGGCAGTGGTAGAGGCAGGTGCTGCGCTATTGCTACTCGAATGTGTACCTGCACAGCTTGGCCAGGAAATTACCGAACTGTTTCCACAGATTCCCGTGATTGGTATTGGCGCAGGTGCAGCTACAGACGGCCAGGTACTGGTGGTTCAGGACATGCTGGGTCTGACCTTTGGCCATACCGCAAAATTTGTACGTAATTTTATGCAGGAACAATCGGGTGCTACTGCCATTCTGGATGCTTTTAAAGTGTACCATGCGGCAGTTTTAGATGGATCTTTTCCGGCACCAGAACAGACTTTTCAGGTTGAATTGTAAGATGAAAACAGAAACCACCATTCAGGGATTAGCTGCATCATTAAATCCCGCACGTGCCAAGCGCAAGATCATTGGTTTTGTACCAACCATGGGCAATCTGCATCAGGGACATTTAAATCTGGTACGTGAAGCGCGTAAGTTATGTGATGTGGTGGTGGTCAGTATCTTTGTCAATCCGATCCAGTTTGGACCCAATGAAGATTTTGACAGCTATCCGCGCACGCTTGAACAGGATCAGCAGCTTTTGGCTGAAGTCGGTTGTGACATTGTCTTTGCTCCAAGTGTGGAACAGATGTATGGCAAAAAACCGCGCTTGACCAATATCAGTGTGTCTGAAATTACCAATGATTTATGCGGTTCGCAGCGCCCTGGCCATTTTGATGGTGTGGCGGTGGTGGTTACTAAATTATTTAACATCATACAGCCGAATTATGCTTTCTTTGGCCAGAAAGATTATCAGCAGCTGGCGGTCATTCGGCAGTTTGTACAAGACCTGAATATTCCGCTGGAAGTGATTGGTGTGCCGATTGCCCGTGCAGAAGATGGTCTGGCTTTAAGTTCTCGTAATGGTTACTTAAGCAAAGAACAGCGTGCCATCGCACCGGTCATTTACCAGAGCTTGCAAAAGGCTGAACAGCAGCTACACGCAGGCGTAGAACTGGATACGGTATTGGCCGAAATTCGCCAGAGCCTAACCGATGCCGGTTTCGTTATTGATTATGTTGAAGCCCGCACTCCGGAATTACAAAAAATTCATACGTTTAATCAAGATCTTGTGTTATTTGTAGCTGCAAAGCTGGGAAATACGCGTCTAATCGACAACTTGCAGGTCAAATATACTGCCGGCTAAGATGAAAGGGTAGCATGCATGAAGCGCATTTTAATTGTCACAGGGCAATCTGGTTCAGGTAAATCATCTGCATTACAGGTGCTTGAAGATCTGGGTTATTACTGTATTGATAATCTGCCTTTGGCATTGCTTCCCGAAATCGTGGCAAAACTGGACAGTGAAAACAATCTGGAACAGTTGGCGCTGGGTGTGGATGTACGCAGTACCCGGGCAGATTTACAAGAATTTGATCATGTATTTGAGCAGTTACAGCAGCATGGTTCGGTCGATATTATCTATCTGACTACGCAGGATCAGGAGCTGATTGCACGCTTCAGTGCCTCGCGCCGGCCACATCCTCTGGCGTCACGCTTTAAAAGTCTGAATCAGTGTATCCAGGAGGAAAAAATCCTGTTGATGCCGATTCAGTTGCGTTCTACGGTGCATATCGATACCACCGACAAAAGCGTGCATGACCTGAAACATACTCTGTTGTCCAAGCTGGGACAGGCCGATAACCTGATCCTGATTTTGCAATCCTTTGGTTATAAGCACGGGATTCCACTCGATGCGGATTATGTCTTTGATGTCCGGCACTTGCCGAACCCGCATTGGGAGCTAGAACTGCGCAAATTTTCTGGATTAGATCAGCCGGTGCAGGAATTTTTACAAAAGAGCGATCAGGTCGAAGAGATGTTTAATGACCTTTATCATTTTCTGGATAAATGGTTGCCAACTTTTGCCGAGGGACACCGCCATTATATGACCGTGTCGATTGGCTGTACCGGTGGTCAGCATCGTTCTGTTTATATTGTGGATAGACTAAAAAAAGCGCTTGAGGCAAAATGGTCTATTCAAGTCCTCCATCGAGAAATGAAGCACTGGTCATGATAGATACGACAGTTGACGTAATTAATAAACTGGGTTTACATGCACGCGCATCTGGTAAACTGATAGAAGTTACCACTAAGTTTCGTTCCAGTATCCAGATTGGCAAGACTGAAAAACTGGTAGATGCTAAAAATATCATGTCCTTGCTCATGCTTGGTGCAGGCAAAGGAACAACTTTACGCTTAGTGATTGAAGGAGCAGACGAGGACAAGGCCTTATCTGAAATTCAGGCACTATTTGCAGCAAAATTTTATGAGGCAGATTAATCGTGGCACGTCGACCGAACAGTTTAACTGAAGAAGATTTTGAGTCTTTAGAGGGGCGCGCAAGTAAAACCGAACAGAAAAAAGCGGTCCAGCGTATGGCCGCTTTAGGTGCACAGCTTGCAGAGCTGAGCGCTAAACAAATTAAAAACCTACCTGTGGATGAGCGTTTGATTGAGGCTTTGCTTGATGTTCAAGCAATTAGTTCTCATGAAGCACGTCGTCGTCAATTTTCACGGATAGGCAAATTGTTGCGCAATGAAAATGAAACCGTGATTTTGTCTTATCTTACCCCGAAGCAAGGTTTGAAAAAGACAGCCCAATTACAGCGCTGGGTTGATCGAATTGTCAAAGATGGTGATCCAGCCATCAATGAGTTTACCAAAACCTTTAATGCGACAGAGCGTCATACCTTGCGCCAGCATTATCTTCGGGTGCATCGTGATTTAAAAAATCAGGCTGCTGAAGAAGAAGTGAATGCGTCTAAATTAAAGCTGTTTAACTATGTACAGCAAGTAGCGCTGATTTCAGATAACTAATCGCTACTTTCTGAAAAAGCGGTCTTTATAGGCCGCTTTTGTATGCCAGATTTATTTTAATTTACTTAAATATGAATTACCTATAGCCTCTGTCTTTTCTTCTCCTGATTTTCATTTCTATCACTGGATAGATCAATAAAACAAAAAAATTCCGCAATTAATTTGTTAACGAATGTAATTCATTTACAATTCTCAGCTGCTTTTGTGAATTTTTTTTGATCGAAATTCTAAATTTCAAAGATGTTCTATCGTATAATTGTTAAGATAATTTTAATAATTAAAAGCTCATTCTGAGTTGGATAGGAGTGAAAATAATCAGTGGGGAAGTAATTTATTTGATCTCACTCTAAAGCTATATCATTGAAAAAAGATTAGCTTTTATTTAAAGCACGGTAAAAAGCGATGCTGGGTATTTTTTGGTCAATAGTGTGTTAAAGTGAGTACAAATAAACATGTTTATTTAAGGTGAGATATATTAATTTCAAACACTTATGTAGTATTTTTTTTGAATAACAAATTTTCAAGTTATTCTTAATTAATTAAATATCAGTGCTTTGTGGTTGTTAATGTATCTGGATAGAAACAGGTTAACAAATCCTTTAATCTATATGTGAGTTTTTATCGTTGAGTAAATATAGAATCTTTGTTATTGATTGTATAAATTTGGTCGGCTGTGTTTCCTATATTCTATAAACATTTAAAGAGGCAGACATGGAACTAAAACTGCTAGAGGTCGGTCAGAATACGGAGCTCTTAAGCTCGTGCCGTATATCTCTCATTTTAGGTGTCTATACCTCTGATAATTTATTAGACACCTTCTGTAATGTTGCCCGTAAAGTCCTGGATGTTAAAACCAGTATTATCGGCTTTCATACGGAACCTTATATCTGGTACAGCTGTCCGCGGGGTTTCCGGGGCCTGCATGCTCCCCAGGATGTTAGTATACCTGCATATCTGCTACAGGCAGATGTGATAGATTGCCTGCATCCCGCATATGCAGAACTGTCAGACTACTTGAAAAGTCTGGGCGTGATGCATCAGCGACTTGTCGCATTTAATTTAAAATCGGGCCAAGGTGATTCTTTAGGTCAGGTTGTGTTCTTTGATGATCAGACTGACCTGTTTGATCAGGAAGATATTGCCACTGTAAAACAATTTGCTGAAAGTTTAGTGAATCGTATCAAACTCAATCAGGAACATAATAATCTGAAAGAGTTATATGAACAGCAATGTGCACAAAACTTCAGTAAAACCAAATTTTTCCAAATTATCGCGCATGATCTGCGTGCGCCATTTCATGGCTTGCTGGGTTTTTCCGAAGTCCTGGCGCAGGAACGTGACACACTGGATGAATCTAGTATTCAGAGCATTGCGGATTATTTATATGATAATGCGCAAGCTACCTATAATCTGCTGGAAAGCCTGCTGACCTGGGCGATGGCAGAGGGTGGACGCTTTGTTTATCATCCGATTAATTATGAGCTCAAGCAGTCCAGTAAAATTGTCTGCAGTGTACTGAAAAGTCTGGCTTTGAAGAAAAAGATTGAATTAATCGACAATATCCCAGAAGACATTAAGGTCCATGCGGATATTAATATGATTACCTCGGTATTGCAGAATCTGGTGTCCAACGCGCTGAAATTTACGCCAGTCGATCAAGGCGGTAAAGTCATTTTAGCAGCCGAAATGGAAGGCGAGCAGGTTAAAATTACCATTCAGGATACAGGTTTGGGCATGACTGAAGAGCAGATGCAGAATCTGTTCAAACCGACGCTGGGTGTCAGTGTCAGAGGTACGGCTGAAGAGAAAGGTGCCGGTTTAGGCTTGGTACTGTGCAAGCGCTTTATTGACCTGAATCATGGTCAAATTAGTGTGGATTCCAAAGAGGGCAGAGGCACTATCTTTACCGTGTATTTACCGATGGTCACCAATGATCATCAGGCACTGGTGCTTGAAGACCTGCAGGCCGAGCAGTCTTAAAAATAAATTTCAAACTAAAACATTCCCCTTGAGACAAAACTCCTGCTATAACTAAGCAGAATGTTTCAGGGGAAGAGTTGAGTGATGAATGCAGTACAATTGCAGAAAACCTTAAGAGCCAGCCAATATGCGGAACAGGTATTGGCCAATCACCAGAGTTTACTGGAACAGGATTATGCAATTGACCAGTTTCAGGGCTCACTCAGTCGGGAATACATTGATCAGCTGGTACAGGACTGCATCCTGAATATTACTGATGAAGCCGCCTGGATGCGTGCAATGCGTATTCTGCGGGCCCGTCTGATGTTTCGCTGGATCTGGCAGGATGCCAACCAACTGACCGATGTTATCACTCTGACCCAAGAACTCTCCGATTTTGCTGATGCCAGCATCTGTGCAGCAAAAGATTTTGCCCGTATTCCGCTTGTTGCCAAGTATGGCCAACCGATTGGCTATAATGGAAAAGTACAGGATCTTATTGTCATTGCCATGGGGAAACTCGGGGCACAAGAACTTAATCTTTCCAGTGATATTGATCTGATTTTCGCCTTCGACGAGCAGGGTGAAACCGATGGGCGTAAATGTATTGATGTACAGCAATTTTGCATACTCTGGGGGCAGAAACTGATTCATTTGCTGGATCAGATCACTGCTGACGGTTTTGTATTTCGCGTCGACATGCGCCTGCGTCCCTGGGGAGATGGTTCAGCACTGGCAATCAGTCACGTGGCCTTGGAGAAATATCTGAGCCAGCATGGGCGTGAATGGGAACGCTATGCCTGGATCAAAGCACGAATTGTCAATCCAAGTCCGGAAGGCGATGAGCTGCTGGAGATGACCCGACCATTTGTATTTCGTAAATACGTCGACTACAGTGCTTTTGAAGCCATGCGCGAAATGAAAGCCATGATCGAGCGTGAAGTACAACGCCGGAATATAGAAGATGATATCAAGCTCGGAGCTGGCGGCATTCGCGAAGTCGAGTTTATCGTGCAGGTTTTCCAGTTGATTTACGGCGGCGCCAAGCTTGAATTGCAGGATCGCCAGTGTCTGGTGAATCTGAATCATCTGGATGATGCCGAATTGCTGGACGAACAGGCAGTACAGGAACTGGAAGATGCCTATCTTTTTCTGCGCCGGGTTGAACATGCGATTCAGGCACTGAATGATCAGCAAACACAATCATTGCCGACTGAGCCAGAATTAAGGGCGCGTATAACAGATACCCTGGGTTTTGCCGATTGGGACAGCTTTATGGCGTATCTCAATGCGAAGCGTAGCAAGGTGATGTATCAGTTTGATCATTTGATTAAGGAAAATGGTCCGGATACCCTGATTGAAAGTTTTTCACAGCTAGAAAACCGACTGCAAGAAGTTTTGGATGACAATGCAAAAAATCTTGTCTATGAGTTTTGGAATGGGCATGCCTTAAAAAAATTACCAGCCAAAGCAGTGCAGCGTTTAAAAACTTTTTGGCCACATTTAATCGAAGCAGTTTTACAGTCAGATGATCCGCAGACAGCACTGGTACGACTGATGCCCTTGGTGGAATCGGTAATGCGCCGTACGGTATATCTGGTGATGTTAATTGAGAGTAAAGGGGCTTTGCAGCGACTGGTGAAGATGGCCACGGTCAGCCCATGGATTTGTGAAGAACTGACCCATTATCCGGTGCTACTGGATGAATTCCTGTCGATGGATTTTGAATTGCCAAAACGTAAGGATCTGGAAGATTCCTTGCGCCAGCAACTTTTACGGATTGAAATTGATCAGGTCGAAGACCAGATGCGGGTTTTGCGCCTGTTTAAAAAATCCAATGTACTTGCTGTAGCCGCCAGTGATGTGCTGGCTGAAAGTGCTTTAATGAAAGTTTCCGATGCCTTGACCGATATTGCTGAAGTATCGGTGAATGCAGCGCTGCATCTGGCCTATCAGATTGTTGCGAAAAAACATGGTTTTCCTCTAGATGCCGAAGGGCAACGCTGTTCAGTCGAGCATACGGCTTTTGCAGTCATTGGTTATGGTAAAGTCGGTGGAATTGAATTGGGTTATGGCTCGGATCTGGATCTGGTCTTTATTCACTATATGAGTGAGCAGACCGATACAGATGGACTCAAGCCGATTAGTGGCTTTGAATTTGCCATGCGTGTGGCGCAAAAATTCATGTCACTGATGACCACACAAACTCTGGATGGGCGTGTTTATGAGGTCGATACCCGCTTGCGTCCATCGGGTGAAGCTGGACTTTTGGTAACCAGTTTGAAAGCTTTTGAACAGTATCAGTTTAAAAGTGCCTGGTTATGGGAGCATCAGGCCATGGTACGAGCCCGTCCAATTGCGGGTGAAATGAGTTTAAGGAAAAAGTTCGAAGTTTTACGGCGAGATATTCTGACTCAGCCTCGCGATGAAAATTATGTACGGGCAGAAGTACTGAAAATGCGTCAGAAAATGAAGGAGCATCTCGGTTCTTCTAAAGAGCAAAAAAAAGATGGTATTTTTCATTTAAAACAAGATGCAGGTGGTATCGTAGACATCGAATTTATGGCACAGTATGCGGTGTTGGCTTGGAGTGGGACGAATAAAGATCTCGCCCATTTCTCCGACAATGTACGAATTCTTGAGGATGCCGCAAAATCAGGTTGCTTATCCAGCGACGATGCGACTGCTCTGATTCAAGCTTATCTCCGTGAACGCGCCGAGAGCCATCGCTTAGCCCTTGCAAATCAATCCATGCAAGTGTCTGCAAGCGATTGGCACGATACCCGAATGACCGTTTGCAAGTTATGGCAAAGACTGATTGATCCAAGTGCAGACTTTGTACTGGATAGTGAATAATTGTGAGAAATTGGAGTTTGTGGCATGAATTTGGCTGATCGTGATGGTTTCATTTGGCAAGATGGACAACTAGTTGACTGGCGTGAGGCAAAAACTCACGTATTAACACATACTTTGCATTACAGCATGGGTGTGTTTGAAGGCGTCCGTGCTTATGAAACCCCGAATGGAACGGCTATTTTCCGTCTAAAAGAACATACGAAGCGTTTGTTGAATTCTGCAAAAATTTATCAAATGAAAGTTCCATTTGATCAAGCAGCATTAGAGCAAGCTCAAATTGATGTTGTTCGTGAAAACAAATTAGCGTCTTGCTATTTACGTCCAATTATTTTTATTGGTTCTGAAAAACTCGGTATTGCTGCAACTGACAATACCATTCATGCCGTAGTTGCGGCATGGAGCTGGGGTGCTTATCTCGGTGAAGAAGCAATGGCGAAGGGTATTCGCGTAAAAACTTCTTCATTTACCCATCATCATCCGAACGTGACCATGTGTAAGGCCAAAGCATCAGGCAACTACACGCTGTCGATTCTTGCACATCAGGAAGTGGCGCATTCAGGTTATGACGAAGCAATGCTGCTCGACCCGCAAGGTTATGTGTGTCAAGGTTCAGGCGAAAACGTATTCCTGGTACGTGATGGCGTGATTCATACGCCTGACATCGCAGGTGGTGCGTTGGATGGTATTACCCGTCAAACCATTATTACCATTGCTAAAGACTTGGGTTATGACGTAATTGAACGCCGTATTACCCGTGATGAATTTTACATTGCAGATGAAGCATTCTTTACCGGTACTGCTGCAGAAGTAACACCAATCCGTGAATACGATGATCGTCAGATTGGTGAGGGTGTACGTGGTCCAATCACCACTCAAATCCAGAAAGCTTACTTTGATGCGGTTCAGGGCAAAGATCCTAAATATGCACACTGGTTAACTTATGTGAAGTAATTCAGAATTTACTGCTTGAAAAAACCTCTCATTTGAGAGGTTTTTTTTAACTGATGTACTTATTCTGCCGAACTTATGTCATCATATTCAGCATCAAGAAGATTTTAAGATGAGCTTAGGCATACGCAATGAGTAACATCGTTATTTGTATGAAATGGGGAACCAAATACGGTTCGGAATACGTCAATCGTTTATACAATATGGTTAAACGACATACGACAGTGGACTTTAAAATGGTCTGTCTGACGGATCGTACTGAAGGCATTGATCCTGCAGTACAATGTTTCCCTATTCCACCTTTGGCATTGCCTGAAGGTGCGCCTGAGCGTGGCTGGAACAAGCTGTCCACTTTTGAACCTGATCTTTATGGTTTAGAAGGCAATGCACTCTTCCTCGATCTTGATGTGGTGATTGTCGATAATATCGATGAGTTCTTTACCTATCCGGGCGACTTTCTGATTATTCATGACTGGAAACGGCCGTGGCGTATTACCGGTAACAGTTCGGTTTACCGGTTTAAACTGGGTGCTTTCCCAGGTCTGTTACCTTATTTCCGTGAACATTTTGATGAAATTCGTCAAAAATTCCGTAATGAGCAGGCTTATCTGTCTTGGTATGTAGATCGGGAGAAGAAACTGAGCTACTGGCCAGAGAGCTGGTGTAAGAGCTACAAATATCATTGCCTGCAAAAAATTCCGATGGCTTATTTTAAGCCGCCGGTAAAACCTGAAGGTGCCAAAATCATTGTTTTTCATGGTGAGATTAATCCGCCAGATGCAGTGAATGGTGGGGGTGGTAAATGGTATCGTTATGTGCTGCCATCGCAGTGGATTAAGGATGCGTGGCAGTAAGCGGAATAAATGTAGGATTGGAAGAGACTTGATTTCAAATGCCTGTGAGAAAAAAAAGTAAATTCGAACAATGGTTTTCATTTAGTCGCCATCAACGTCGATTTGGGGCAGACAAGGTCTACGCTCAGTTTAATGACGTAGACCTCGATGCACTTAAAAACCAGATGATTGGTGGTGAAGAAGTTCGCTATACCTATGGTTCGGCTAAAGATTTAAATGAACATATTGAACAGCTTGAACAGGAATTTGTGGGTCAGTCTGCGCTCAATCATTATCATGCCAGCTTGATTGTACTCATTCGTCGTGAAGTTGATGTTCAGAATAACTATGCAAGATTTAAAGAATTATGGTTGAGTGAGCGTGACTATTTACTGGCTTCATTAAATACACGCTGGTTAATTTCTGCCTGTGATACTTTTATTGATTTAGAAGATGATCCGCTATTACAAGCAATTCTGATGAATGCAGTGGTACTGATCAACACTATTAAACTACAGGAAACTGAACGTTTTTTATGTGACCAGTCTTTAACAGTAAATCCGGAACATCAGCAGTTATTGCAGCAACAGCGTTATGCCTTATTTGATGGTACGGCTGCATTTGCGGTTGGAACTGATGATACTTTACGTAATATGCGCTGGCGTCTCGAGCAAATATGTGAGGCCCATGAACTGGGTCAAATTGTAATTGAGATTTTTGACAGATTACAGCTTGATCAGAATAATAATGTATATTCACGTTTTAAACAGCGTCACACTCGTGAAAAGACGAGATGGTGGTAATTGTGAATACTTTAATTATCAATTTAAAAAGTTCACAGGATCGTCGTGATTTTCAAAAAAGACAATTTGAGAAATTAGGACTGGATTTTGAAATATTAGAAGCATTTTCAGTTGCTGATCTGAACGAAGAGCAATACCAAAAATTCGGTTTTGGCTGGCAAAGGCCTTTGCGTAAAGTTGAGGTGGCTTGCTTTCTCAGTCACCAAAAAGCCTGGGAAGAAGTACTAAAAAGGAATCAGCCCTGTTTAATTCTTGAAGATGATGCAGTACTGGCTTCCAATGCAAAAGAAATTTTAAACGAAATTGAACAGCAACAATTTCCAGATGTGGACTTAATCAATCTGGAAGTAAGAAGCCGTAAAAAAATTATAAGTCGGACACCCGTGTGTACCTTAGATCATACTCAGGTCGAATTATATGAGTTATATCAAGATCGTACCGGAGCAGCAGGTTATATCCTCTACCCGAGTGGCGCGCAAAAATTATTAAATCGTTTAGCAAAAACCGCACCGGCAATTGCAGATGGATTTATATTTTCTGCTTATGAATTACATTGTTTGCAAGCTGAACCTGCAGTGATTATTCAAGAAGACCAGCTTGGCGCATATGGCCTCCTGCAACAAGGGCGTTTTGATTCGACCATTGGCCGTTCTGAACACTTTAAGCCTGAATTCAGCTCTATCAAAGAAAAATACACGTTTAAAAAAAGACGGTTAGCGGGACAAATTGCGATGGCGATACGATATTTACAAGTTATGGGAAAAGCAGAAAAAAGAATGATTAAATTGAATCAAGAAAAATTTATTCAGGATTAATACTGTATGAAAAAAACCATCGTATTGGCTATTTTTACTTTACAGGGAAATGGGGCGGAACGTTTTGCTCTAACTTTGGCAAAGGGTTTAATTGATGCGGGTCATGAAGCGCATATTGTCTATTTTAAAAATATTATAGATTTACCGATACCTGAAGGCGTAAAACTCCACTTTTTTGATTATCAAAAATATCGTGCAATTCCTAAATTTATGCGTTCCGGTATTGCAGCCAAAGCATTTGATAAATTTGTACTAAAAAATATCGGCACACCTGATCTAGTGCTTTCAAACTTATTGCCTGTCGATTTTATTTTGTCTAAAAGCCAGTTGCCTAATGTTCATTTAGTTATTCATAATACGACTAGTCTGGAATATGGTGAAAGACTGGAAGGGATGCGAAAAGAGCTGACCAAGATTTATTTGGCGAAACCATGCGTAGCAGTCAGTCAAGGTGTTGAGAAAGATTTTATTGAGGTTTTTGGCCGTAAAAGCAAAATAACCACTATTTATAACCCGATTGATGTTAAGCAAGTCGTTTCAACAGCTAGTGAATATGTGCCAGATATTGATACACCCTATATTGTGAATGTTGGAAAATTTAAACAACAGAAGCGTCATGATGTTTTAATTAAAGCGTATGCAAAAGCGAATGTTCAGGAAAAATTGGTTTTGGTGGGTACGGGCGAATTATTAGAGGCATCTAAAAAATTAGTTAAAGATTTAGGTATTGAAGATAAAGTTGTTTTTACAGGGTTTAAAAAAAATCCCTATCCCTATATGAAGCATGCAAAATTTATGGTGTTGTCATCTGATTTTGAAGGGTTGGGGTTGGTCATTTTAGAATCTTTAGCTTTGGGTACACCTGTAATTAGTACTGATTGCCCATCAGGTCCCAATGAAATTTTGCCATCTGATTGTTTGGTTAAGCCTGGCGACATTTCGGCATTATCAGATAAAATTTCTGCATATTCACAACAAACAGATAATAATCCAGTTAGGTTGGATCGAAAATTTTTACCTGATTATGCCGCCAGCCAATATTTAGATCTCATTATTTAAATTATTTAAAGCTGATTATTGATAATAAGGCTTCCTTAAGCGCTTTTTGAGGGAACGTAAAAGGCGACTCATTAATTTGGACAGGTAAAACCCATTTATTCCCAAATTTAAGCACTGGTATAAAAGTCGATTATGTTCATTTTTGATTAATTTGCCAGAAAAAGGCAATTGCTGAATCTGTTGAGAAAATTTTTTCCAGTTCAGTTTTGCAGTCTGCTTATTTTTATATTTGGTACTTTGATGGATATAAATATAAAAAAAATGCATTAATGGAATGATAAAAATCGCCTGTACCTTGGTTTTCTCAATGAGTATTGGAATAAGTTGTTCGAGACAGGCCAGCGACTTATCAATATTAGCACCTTGTTTAGAGTTTGTAGCACTACTTGAGCGTATCCGGTATCCATATAAGGGTTTAGGAATCGTATAAAATGATGTGGCTTTTATCATTATACTTGGAATGGTTGCTGCATCTTCATAGTGAGTTAGTTCTGGGAATTTAGTATCTTTAAACAGGCTGGTTTTATAGACATGAATTCCAGAAAACCAGCGATTATAGTTGAAAATTTCAATGAGAGCATTTTCACTGCTGGGTAAATTACTAATCTGTTGATTGACAAAGTGAGGAATAAATTGATCAGTACTTGATTTTAAATCTTCAGAAAGCTTTTTATATCCAAAACTCACTACATCTACATTATTTAAAAGAGCTAAATTTATCTCTTTAACGTAAGTCTCTAAAAGTACATCGTCTGGATCCACGAAAGTAAGATATGTACCTTTTGCATGTGAAATACCGAGATTCCTAGCAGAACTGACACCTGAATTTTTCTGTTGAAAGATTCTGATATTTTTTACGAGAGATTTAGGTTGCTGATTCAAATAATCTTTTAAAATTTCAATAGAATGATCTGTTGAGCCATCGTCAATACATAGAATCTCAATCCGATCATCTAACTGGTCGATGATGCTTTGAAGACAGTCAACAATATACTTCTCAACATTATAAATGGGGATGATGATAGTTAAATAAAGCATTTTAGTAATGATCATTCTTGATAAGGTTTAAAAATTTATTAACCATCGTTTCATTTGAGAGCAGTTTTTTCTCAAAAGAAGTACGATAGGTTTGATTCAGATTTTGATCTATTTTCTCTGCCAATTCATCTATATTTTGGGGAGTAACCAAATTTTCTTCTAAATTTGCGATGCTCAATTGGTGAGAAATCGCATCGCTTACATTATAGGCAATTACAGGAACATCAAGGTAAAGTGCTTCTGAGATGACTAAACCATAACCTTCACTGCCCGAGCTGGAAATTAATAACCGACTTTGCTGAATATATGGATACGGATTGTTGACCCATCCCATAAATTCTACGCGACTTTCAATATTTAGTTGTTTACATAAATCCTGTAGTGAAGGCTTTAAATCACCCTCTCCTACAATGAGCAGGTTTTTCGCTTTTTCAGATTTTGCAAATGCCCTGATAGCATGTTCTGGCTGTTTTTCCTGGCTTAAACGACCAACAAATATGCAATCCCAGATCTTTTGGGCTTCTATTAATTTTTGTTGCTCAATATGTTTTATATCAAGACCATTATAAATTGTTAAAATTTGTGAGTGGGGTAATAAGTGCTTATAATCTTTTTCCAGATTCTGGTTAACGGTAATAATATTTTTTCCGTCAAAAAGTTTAATAAAATATTTCTTATCGAGATAATGTCTTCGGTATTCTTTATACCATCTGAAAGGATTATTGGTCTGTTTTCTGGATGATTTGAAAATCTCGCCATGTATCCATAACCATATATTTCCACTGATAAAATCGGAAAGACAGAATGCAAATGCATGCGATAAAATAATAAGATCCGGCTGTATATCTGAAATTATTGTATTAATCTTTTCTATATCGGCTGTTGGTGTTTCTCGTTTTCTGAGTAATTTACCTGAACAAATACACTGATTAAAACTTTCTTTTATGAAGTTAAGATTCGTGGGAATGTCCATTTTAATCTCATGATGATTTAATGGTACAACCGTGACTTGATGCCCAGTCTTTTCTAAATTTGTAGCGGTATCAAGAAGAATTTTTTCTGCACCCCCTCCTTTAAGATGATCCACTATAAATAATATATGGTATTGATTAAATTCTTTTTTCATCAGACGCTATAGATTTATTAAGTAGAAATTTATTGATAATCTTTATTATAAAGATTTTTACGCATGTCTTGTAAGGCTCTCCACTGATTATATCCTGACAAATACTGTTTTAGAGTGATATAAATCACACTTTCTGTTTTTGATTTAAGATATTGACAGAGAAATGTAAATCTTTTGATGAAAGGTCACCGTAAATTGGGGCGGTCACAATATCATAACCTGCTAATGCACCGTGTCTAAGGTAATTTGGCCTGATCACTGAATATTGATTTTTTAGATGCCATTTGATAAATACAGACTGTTTTGATTTTTAAAGCTGCTTAAGCACCAGACGTCAGATTATTTTCATCAGCTTTATAACCCGCATGTATAAGTCATAATGGCGTCTATCGCTTTCGAAGAGTTGTAGTACTGCTATTTTGCGTGCCTTGGCATTAAACGACAGTCATCACTAGATGATCCATCCGAACCAAAGGGTGTAAGCTGCAAAAGTATGGCTCCTTTGCATGATGCTTATATATTGATTATAAAGTTAGCTATATCTGTATACGGGTACTTACACTTAATGCTCCGGCTAGAACAAAAATACCTCAATAAGAAGAAAAATTTCTGATAAAAGCAATAATAAAGGCTTAGTTAAATTTGAGTGAAGAAAAAAAATGAGTTCAAGCTATCCTTATGTGTTATCTATCATTATCCCTGTATATGGGGTAGAGGACTATATTGAAGCTTGTATTACATCATTATTACCCCAGCTGAGTTCAGAGGTCGAATGCATTATTGTCGATGATGGCTGTAAAGACCGTTCAATAGAAATTTTGGAAGCCTATCTTGCTACCCATTCATCTCAGGCCAATATCCGTATTATCCACCAAGAAAATCAGGGTCTTAGCATGGCGCGTAATAATGGTTATGCGGTGGCGAAGGGGCAGTATATTGCCTATCTGGATTCTGATGATTATGTTGAGCCTCATTTTTTAGCGCGTATTTTAGAGGTCATTAGGCAGGCACCAGAGGTGGAATTAATTCACTTTAATGCACTGATGGAAAATAAACAGTATGGGACTAAACTGCTGGTGCTGGCTGAACAGACAGGCCTGGTTTATGCCGATACAGATTATTTAAAACGCGTGTTTCTTAAAAACTATTGGTATACATGGTTAAGAGTGTATAACCGTAAACTTTTAAAGGACTTTCAGTTTCCACCAAATCATTTCTACGAAGACATGCTGTCGATTCCATTCCTGTATCGTAAAGGCCTCATCATTTATGAAATTGCCGAGCCTCTGTTCAGGTACCGTTATAGGGCAGACAGTATTACCAATGGTGAAATTAAGCCAGAACATATCAAGAGTCTGGAATATGGCTTAAGCCTGTATAGAGACAAACTGGAAAATCCCTATTTCCAGATATTGTATGAGCACCTCATTTTGGCCCTGTTTGAACGAAACCTTAAACTGGGTTTTGCTATCTACAGCAAATTTTTACATCGTATTCATCACGATCTGGATTATTTACAGGATAAATTACAGCATTTGAACTGGGAAAAGCGACTGATGTTACAATATCCAAAACTGTTCTACTGGTATAAAAACTGGCTCAGTTCGCGACGGTCTATCTTCTGATAATTATTACACCGCATGATTTTAATGAGTCGGTTTATAAAGATTAACACCGCCTGCTAGACGTCTGAATCTCTTGTAACCCCACAAGTACTGTTCTGGCGCGACATTAATCATGCGCTCCATTTCTTTATTTAAGGTATCTACAGAAAGCTGTAAATCTTTCGATAAAATATCGTCAGAAATTGGGGTCACCACAATATCATAGCCTGAAAGATCCTTGCGTCTGAGGCAACTCAGCCCGACCACTGAACATTGTGTTTTAGCTGCCAGTTTAGAAAGCAAGGTAGAAGATAAAGCGTTCTGGCCATAAAAATAAGAATAAATTCCCCCGGATTCTTTAGGAACATGGTCTGGCAAAATTGCAGAAAAACCGCCTTGCTTAAGATGCTTAAACACAGCACGCACACCAGAATCATCTGTTGGAACAAGGGTCGCCTTGAGCCGTTGTCTGGCTTCCAGCATAAAACGATCGATGTCTTCATTCTTGCTGGGTTTGTACATAATCACAGGAGAGGTGTGTTGATTCACCCAGACATTCAACAGCTCCCAAGTACCAAAATGTGGTATCACGGCCAAACAGCCATGAGGATTTTGCAAAGCTTGCAGGAAAATATCTTCGCCATGCACATCCCGAATTAAAGACAGCGCATATTCAGAAGATGATCCCCAAATCTTGACTGATTCTGCATAGGTCATGCACTGACTTTTCAGACTACGTTTGGTCAAATCAGCCCGTTCAGCTTCAGAAAGTTCAGGATAAGCAGAGGTCAGATTAATCTCAGTCACTCGGCGTGCAGAAGAATGGCTGAGATACAAAAGAGATCCGGCCAGTTGTGCAAGATTTTGAATGAATCTTAACGGAAGCTTGGAGAAATTTTTGAGTAGGGTGTACATGTGATCCAGACAGTCAGATTATAGATCTTTATCCGGATTGCCCTTCAGCACCATATAAATCAAACCCACAAAAATCAGCAGGGCACCTAAAATACTACTTAGGCAAAAATATACAATACGGTCGTTGGTATCGAGATTGA
Source organism: Acinetobacter sp. SFA (assembly GCF_001647535.1). Lineage (NCBI taxonomy): Bacteria > Pseudomonadati > Pseudomonadota > Gammaproteobacteria > Moraxellales > Moraxellaceae > Acinetobacter > Acinetobacter sp. SFA. The sequence goes on from NZ_LSZI01000016.1 coordinate 283,217, forward strand.
ACAGATTGTTGGCAAGGATATAGCGCATGAACAGCCATTGAACCACTGAAAATACAATAAGCATAATGCTGCGATTACGAACTGCAGGACGCATAGCCATTGCTAATTACCTTAGATTAAAAACTATGGCTATTATGCCACTGTTCCAGATGCGACTCAATCTTACAAAAAAGCCCCGCTCAAGGCAGGGCTTTTTCACTTAAAACATCAAGAATTATTCTTGAGATTCAGCTTTTGGTTTTTCACGCAAGCGAATACCAAGGTCACGCAGCTGGTTTGATTCAACTGGTGCTGGTGCTTGAGTCAATGGGCATTCAGCAGTTTTGGTTTTCGGGAATGCGATTACGTCACGAATTGAAGATGCACCTGTCATCAACATCACCAGACGGTCAAGACCGAAGGCCAGACCACCATGTGGAGGTGCGCCATAACGTAAGGCATTTAGCAAGAAGCTGAATTTCTCTTCTGCTTCTTCTTCAGAAATACCTAATGCTTCAAAGATGGCTTTTTGCATTTCAAGGTTATAGATACGCAGTGAACCACCACCGATTTCAGTACCATTCAATACCATATCGTACGCAACTGAAAGTGCAGCACCTGGGTTGTTCTTCACTTCTTCAACGCTTGATTTAGGCAGCGTGAACGGGTGGTGAACAGAGGTCCATTTGCCGTCATCTGTTTCTTCGAACATTGGGAAATCAACTACCCAAAGCGGAGCCCACTCGCAAGTCGCAAGATTCATGTCATGGCCGATCTTCACACGAAGCGCGCCCATTGCATCATTTACAACTTTGGCTTTGTCCGCACCAAAGAACACGATATCGCCATTTTCAGCGCCCACACGTTGCAACAGATCCAGCACGATTGGCTCGATGAATTTCACGATTGGAGATTGTAAGCCTTCGATGCCTTTTTCAAGTTCGTTAACTTTGATATAAGCCAAACCGCGAGCACCGTAGATGCCTACAAATTTGGTGTATTCATCAATCGCGCTACGTGGAAGTGAACCAGCACCCGGTACGCGAAGCGCAACGATACGGCCTTTAGGATCTTTCGCAGGACCTGCGAATACTTTGAACTCAACGTCTTGCATCAAGTCTGCAACGTCAACCAGTTTCAAAGGAATACGCATATCTGGTTTGTCAGACGCATAGTCACGCATTGCATCGTTGTATGTCATGCGTGGAAATTTATCAAACTCAACGTTTAGAAGTTCTTTGAACATCTTGATCGTTAAAGTTTCCATTAAATCCATGATGTCATCGTCACTCATGAACGATGTTTCAACATCGATCTGGGTGAATTCAGGTTGACGATCAGCACGTAAGTCTTCGTCACGGAAACATTTAGCAATTTGGTAATAACGATCAATACCACCCACCATCAACAACTGTTTGAAAAGCTGTGGAGACTGTGGTAGTGCATAGAAACTACCGTTCGATACACGGCTAGGCACTAAGTAGTCACGTGCACCTTCAGGGGTTGCACGAGTCAAGATCGGAGTTTCAACGTCCAGGAAACCATTGTCCTCGAAGTAGTTACGAATCAGGTTAGTCAATTTAGAACGGAAACGTAGGCGATCTAGCATTTCTGGACGACGAATGTCCAAAAAGCGGTATTTCAAACGAATTTCTTCAGAAATATTGGTGTTTTCGTCATTCAACGGGAATGGCGGAGTTTCAGACGCAGCAAGAACTTCAATTTCTTTACCCAGAACTTCGATTTGACCACTCACCATATTGGCATTTTCTGTGCCTGCATAACGGCGACGTACACGGCCTGTAATTTTTAAGACAAATTCTGAACGTACTTTATCAGCAGTTGCGAATGCTTCAGGAGTATCCGGGTCAATGACCACTTGAACAAGACCATCACGGTCACGCATGTCAAGGAAGATAACACCACCGTGGTCACGGCGACGGTGCACCCAACCGCATAATGTTACGGTCTGGTCAATTTGAGCTTCGGTTAAAGAACCGCAGTAATGAGTTCGCATCATAGCGTTAGAAATCCAACTATATGGTTTAAGGTCAGCGAATACGTAAACAGCGTACCGCTTTGAGTAAAGTTAAGATTATGCCTCTTTGGGCATGTTGTCACAAGAACTTGAGTCAAAAACAATATTATTTTACGGTGAAAGAACATGGAGCCAGTGCTTTATTTAACCCATCCGGCGATCTCTGTCCAAAAATAAAAACAATAAACAACCCAGACTGAAGGTGATCAGAAAGCCCTGACTAAATTCATTGATCGAGCGGCCAGTAAAATAGTACAGATCCGATCGCCAGACATCTGTAGGAATATAGCGCGCATAATCCCAAACAGAAAACAGGCCGGTCAATACAGAAAAAAGGACTAAGCTCCACGCAAACACTTTGATTTTTCGGCTGACTGCCAGATATTGCTGATGCTTTTTATAGTAGTGCACACTCATCCACAGCATAAACGGCAAAACAATCACGGACGTGCCGATCTGTAAAATCCGATGCAAGGGATAACTGTTGTCAAACAGCTGAAACTGTTGGGCTAAAAAATCATGAAAGGCAAAAGTACGAAAGTCGACATGCGTTAGTCCATCCCAGATTAAATGGCTTGCTGTACCGACGATCAGTGCCAGACAAACTGCCAAGAAAAACTTTAATGCAGAAAGGATGCTGCAAATATTTAACTCATGCTGAATACCGATGAAACGGTAAATGGCTGGGCGATATAGACCATACCAGATCATGCAAAAAATAAGTCCGATCCACAGGTCAGGATGTATCAGTGAAGACCATAAATGCGTGATATTTGAATTGCTCGAAGTAAAGAGACGATATAAATCGGGCACCATACAGCCAATCGCCAGTGCAGCAATCGGAAGCTGGTTTCCGCTTAAACGTGAAATGGGTGGAGCAAGCACAGCATGCGACAAGGTAAAGGGCATAAAAATAGTGTTTTTAATGTAATAAAAAATATTCAAAAGACATTCTAATAAAATATTCAGCGCATTATCGTAAAGGATTGCAAAAATAATGAAATGTTATATTATAACATTCATCCAAAATACTGAATTTGAGCTTCGGTCATGTCCTTTCCTAAGAATCTAATAACACTGTCAATTTTTGCTATCACTGCGCCCACGGTATTTGCAGAACAAACTTTATCTTCAATACCTGTACAGACTTTGGATACCATTCAGGTGCAAGCTCATCCATTGGTGCAAACAGCGGCAGATTTTGCGGTTGCAGATCATGTCGTAGACCAGAAAGCGCTGTCTGAACGGGCGACGACCATTGGTGATGCCTTGGCAGATGAGCTGGGGGTTTATTCCAATCAGTTTGGCAGCGGTGCCAGCCGTCCCATTATTCGTGGTCAGGATGGGCCACGCGTAAAAGTATTGCAGCATGCGTCTGAAACAGCGGATGTGTCCACTTTATCTCCTGACCATGCTGTCACCGTTGATCCGATTCTTGCCAAACAGGTTGAAGTGATTCGTGGTCCATCTACGCTGCTTTATGGTGCTGGTACAGTTGGTGGTCTGGTAAATGTCACTGATCAGAAAATTCCGACCCAAATGCCTGAAGATGGCCTGGAAGGTACAGTGGGTCTACGTTATAACTCAGGCAGTGACGAGAAACTGGCAAGTGCTGGTGTGACAGCGGGTATTGGTGAAAACTTTGCTTTGCGTGTAGAAGGTTCAAAACGTAAAGCTAATGATTATATTGCCCCGGATTATATCGTCGAAGAGCCGCATGGAGATCACTCCCACTTTCATAAAGAGCGCCGTGTAGGCAATACCTTTGCAGAAGGGCAAACGGTGAATATTGGCGGTTCATGGATTCATGATCGTGGTTTTGTCGGTCTGTCCTATAGTAACCGTCAGGATCAATATGGCTTGCCGGGACATAGTCATGAATATCATGGCTGTGAAATTCATGGAGATCATTTTCACTGCCCAAAACCAGATGAAGATGAGCACGATCATGAAGAAACAGCTGGCCCTTGGGTGGATTTAAAATCCGAGCGTTATGAGGTGCGTACCGAACTGGAGCAACCATTTGCCGGTGTTGAAAAACTGCGAGCGCATGCCAGCTTTACTGACTATGAACATGATGAGCTTGAAGAAAGCGAAGTGATCAGTAATTTTAAAAGTAAGGGCTATGACGGTCGTTTAGAACTGGTGCATGTGCCAGTTGCAGGCTGGGAAGGGGTGATTGGAACACAGCTTTCACAGCAGAAAATTAATTTATCCGCTCCAGAATTCCATGACCATGACGAGCATGATGATGAAGGACATGAGCATGATCATAGCGAACATGCTGGTCATAATCATGAGGTGTTCATGCCAGACACCAAAACCCAGAAATACAGCTTATTTGCTTTGGAACATAAACAGTTTGGCGATGTGCATGTCGAGTTGGGCGCACGCGTTGAACATCAAAAAGTGAAAGTGGATTCTAAGCAGAAAGATTATTCAGGTACTGGCGTATCTGCATCTGCTGCGGCCAACTGGGAATTTGCACCGAACTACAAGCTTTCTGTGGTGGGATCACATCAGCAGCGTTTGCCTTTGGCCCAAGAACTGTATGCGGATGGCCTGCATTTTGCCACCAATACGTATGAACTCGGTAACCCTGATCTCGATAAAGAAACCTCAAATAATCTTGAATTGGGTCTGCATTATGAAGGCGATCAGCTGGATTACCATGTGCATGTGTATCACAACTGGTTCGATGATTATATTTACGGCGAAACAATAGCGCAGAAAGGTAATTTACGCGGTGTGCAGTATACCCAAGACAAAGCCAGATTCTATGGGACTGAGGCACAGGCAGGTTACCAGATCAATGACATGTATAAAGTCAGTGTTTTCGGTGATTATGTGCGTGGCAAGATTGAAAGTGAAAATGCACCACGTGTACCCGCGGGCCGCTTAGGAACCAAAGTCGAAGCAGACTTTGCCGATGGCTGGTCAGGTCTGGCTGAATATTATCATGTCTTTAATCAGGACAAGATTACCAGTTATGAAAATGAAACCCAAGGCTACAATATGGTGAATGTTGGCTTAAGTTATGCCAATAGCATCGCAGATAAAAATGCTTACTGGGTTTATTTCAAAGCCAACAATCTGCTTGATGATCAGGTGTATTCACATACTTCATTCCTGTCCAATATTCCTCAGGTGGGTCGCAACTTTACCGTCGGCCTGCAGTATGATTTCTAATATATTCATAAACTAACAGATCAAATCAAATAGAGATCACTGAAATCTACTTGAAAAATCATCAGATAAAACCTAGCCTGAGCGTATTGGGTTAGGTTTTTTCTTATGCGTATCTTTCAACGAATTCACAATAAACTGAACTGGTCGACTCGCCGTTATGCGGCCTTAGCCATCAGTCTGCTGGCAGTCAGTTATCTGGCATCTGCCATTTATCATACTTATAAGCCTTTACCGGAAGGCTTGAATTACACGGGCAAGTTGCGTCATGCCGAAGTCAAGTTTCTGGCCGATCAGACCTATCTGGATGCAGAAGGAAAACAGCATCTGGATCATCGCATTTTTAATGAAATGCTGAAAATGATTGAAGAGGCCAAATCACTGATTGTGCTGGATATGTTTTTGTTTAATCAGCAAACCGGAACCTCGAAACAGGAGCATCAGGCATTGAGTCAACAGCTGACGGATGCTCTGATCAGTAAACGTCTGGTGCAGCCTGAGGTGGAAATTAAGTTCATTACTGATCCGATCAATTCGGTCTATGGCGGGGTCAAGTCCGAACAGTATCGGGCGTTGCGTCAGCACGGCATCGATGTCATTGAAACCAATCTGATCCCTTTACGGGCATCCAATCCGGGTTGGTCAGGCTTCTGGTATTTATGTTGCCAGGGCATTGGCAATAACCCGGAAAAAGGCTGGTTGCCCAATCCATTTGGACCAGAAAAAATTACCCTGCGCAGTTATTTTGATTTATTTAACTTTAAAGCCAATCATCGTAAAACTTTGGTGGTAGATACCGATCAGGGCTGGAAAGCTCTGGTCACCTCCATGAACCCGCATGATGGCAGCTCACGACATTCCAATATCGGCTTGGTCGTCTGGGGGACTACAGCAGTGGACATTCTGAAAACGGAGCAGTCCGTGGGTATGATGTCACAGGCTAATATGCCAGCGATCGTTGCGGGGGATTTTCAGGCAGAAAATACCCAGCCACAGGTGCAGGTGCTGACAGAAAAAGCCATTTATGACGCGATTCTGAACCTGATCCAGACGGCAAAAGCCAATGAACAGATTGATCTGGCGATGTTTTATCTGTCTGAACGCAAAATTATTAAAAGCCTGATCGCGGCCCATGATCGTGGTGTCAAGATCCGGGTTTTGCTCGATCCCAACAAAGATGCGTTTGGCCGTGAAAAGAACGGGATTCCAAACCGGCAGGTGGCTTGGGAGCTGTATAAAGCAGGTATTGATGTGCGCTGGTGCCGTACTCAGGGAGAGCAATGTCATAGCAAGATGATCATCAAGCGTAATACCCAGCAGGCCGAAATGATTTTAGGCTCAGCCAATTTCACTGCACGAAATCTGAAAAATTATAATCTGGAAACCAATATACGTGTATTAGGTCAGCCTCAGGCCGAAGTCTTTAGGGATGCCCAGCAGTATTTTGAGGGTGCCTGGTCAAATCTGAATGGGCGTTCGATGAGCGTGGACTATACGCAATATGCAGAAGACTCGTTGTTTAAATACTGGCTATACCGTTTTATGGAATGGAGTGGCTGGTCGACGTTTTGATTTTAAATTCCTCCTGACCTCTCTTTAAAAAATGGGAGGAAAGTCCCTCTTTGAAAAAGAGGGACTTAGGGAGATATTTTATGATCAGCTTTTTGATTCTGGATTTGGCGGAACCAGCTGATCCAGCTCTTTATCCGTTAATTGATCCAGTTCAGAAATATCAGTTTTAATTTTCCATTGGGTTTCATCATCGACCGGATTGGGTAGACGCGCTTCTAGCCAGTCACAGACCACGTCTGGCGGGAAATCAGCGTGATTACACTGGATCACCCAGGACAGGAAATCTTTGGCAACCCCATTCATGTACGGTGGAGGTGATACGGGAAGAAACTGAGTCGGAAGACGTTCATTTTTAGAAATATAATTCAGGACATGTCCCAGCTCTTGCACAGTTTGCCACGCCAGCGGATGATCTACATTAATCTGAAATTTAAACCACCATGCCTGTTTGCCATCTGAGCCATAGCTATCAATTCGCTCTTTCTGAACACTCGGCACTTTAGAAAAATATTCATATAAACGATCGAAATTTAAATCAGCCACGGTATTCAACTCGAAACATTAAAAAAGCAATTTTAGCATAAAGCAGCCACCTGCCGATGTGCCTGCCAGAATGAAAACATGCAAGCGCATTACAAAAAATTGCAGGTCCTACAAGCTTATTCATATTTCCTGCATTTATTTTGTTTAAAATATAATCAGGATATTTAGAGGAAGCTCAAATGAAAATAGTATTATCGGGTGCAATATTCGCTACATTGCTATTGGGAGCTTCTGCACAGAGTATGGCTGGAAATGCCTGGGTGGGCTACAGTGGTGTAGACCGTTCTGTACCGAATTATCGTAGTGCACCACCCGCTTATGATCCACCACGGCAGCATCATCCGCAGCGTCCGGTGCCACCAAGACCGTATTATCCGCAGCGACCTGCACATGGCGGTCATCCACCGGTGCAGAGTCAAAGCGGCCTAAATATTCAGTATCAGGCACCGACCACCATTTACCAAAATTCGAACAGTTATAGCTGGGTCAATGGTGATCCGAACGTGGCTCGAATTGAAAGTTCCAGATATACCATGATCAGTGACTGGCAGCGCCTGGGTTTACCTGCACCTCCGCAGGGAAGCTACTGGATCTATGAAAATGGACGTTATGTGCTGATGTCAAATCGTTAAACTGTTCTAAATTCTGAACGGATAATTCAGTTATAAACGTAAATAACCAGAAAGACCAAAATAGTTTCCTCTCCCGTGAGGAGAGGTTACTTGAGATCAATAGTCCTAAACCCTGAACGAGGCTTAAGTATTACTTTAAGCTGAAGTGCAAAAAAAGAGGGCTTAAAAGACTATGCCAGTTCATCATCTTCTGGACGTGGCGTTTTGCCGGGCGGTAGGGGCTTTTCACTATGTTTGTCACGCATCACCGATGGATAGGTCCATGAAGCATAACGCACCACCAAGATTGCAAAAGCCAGAATCAGGATTGAACCGGTAATAATGACCAGATCCATGCTGGCCTTATGGGTATGTTGAATATCTGCAATCAGCAAACGGGTCAGGGCGGTAATGGCAATATAAATCAGGAAGCGTACCGGCATATGGTTGGTCTTGAAATAGATGCCGACCATGGCGCCAAGTTCCAGATAAATAAACAGTAAAAGAATATCGTCAATGGTGGCGAACTGTTTGACAGTCAGAATATCGATGACGGTATGGCCCGCAGACCAGATCACCATACAGCCAATAATAAACAGGGCAATATAATGAAAGCTTTCTACAGCAAGATTACCGAAACGGTCGAGGAGGGCTTCAAATTTTTCAATTTTCGAACGAGATATGGACATATTATCCTCCTGATTTTCCATGTGATATAAACGATAGTTACAGAATAACGTGCAAAGATCATGCACAGAATGATTGAATGAAAAATAAAGATTAAATTATTTGAACTTTTGCGCTTTTTTTAGACTAAATTGCTATATTGTATGAGTGGTACATTGAATAAATAGGAGAAAAAAGTGTTAGATAAAATTCAAACAAAAATTAGCCAATTAGAAGCCGGAAAAAAATTAATCCTCGGCGTAGGCATTAAGGCTGAAGATATGCAAAAGGTGGTGGAACTTTGTGAATCATTGGAGTCAGAGGGGAATATCAAAATTGTAAATAAACATTTAAACCCGAAAACGAATAATCAACCAGATACACTACTGATCCAAAAAGTTTAATTTTGAAGTCTAAAAAAACGCCTGCAGCAGCAGGCGTTTTTTATTGCGGTTTTTTCAGTTTAAGCTTGAGTGGTAAAATAATCTTCAGAGAAGTTCATGATGACGTCAGCACCTGATTTTATTTTAGTAATACGTACTGCCAGTTCAGGCAGGATACGTTGCACAAAGTAGCATGCCAAAGCGAGTTTATTTTTATAGAACTCACCCTCTTTATCTTTTGCTGCATTGGCAATGCGTGCAAACATATAAGAGAAGCTCAATAGACCTACTGCATGCAGATAGTCAACCGCAGCCGAGTTTGGAAAGTCATGACTTTCTTTTGCTGCTTCCAGAATGTACTGAGTCACTGATTCAACTTCAGTGGCTGCATCCAGAGTGGCATCTTTAATGAAGTTCAGGTCTGCATCCAGGCTGTTGGCAAAGTCACGGATTTCAGAGATATATTCAGAGATATATTCACCGCCGCATTTAATGGTTTTACGACCGATCAAGTCTTGTGACTGTACGCCGTTGGTGCCTTCATAGATCTGGGAAATACGCAGGTCACGGATGCATTGCTCCACGCCCCATTCACGGATATAGCCATGGCCGCCGAAGACCATTTGCGCATCCAGAGTCGCCTGGAATGCAGTATCGGTCAGATACGCTTTTGCGATTGGTGTTAATAGCGCAACACGGTCATTGGCCTTTTTCACAGCTTCTGGATCTGTTGAGAACTTGGTGATATCCAGCTGTTGACCTACATATACCGCGAATGCGCGCGAAGCTTCATTGTTGGCACGTGCATTCAGCAGCATACGGCGTACATCACCATGTACCAGAATACTGTCTGCAGGTTTGTTTGGCGACTGAACGCCAGCCGCACTACGACCCTGTAAACGGTCTGTCGCATATTGCGCAGCATTTTGGTAAGCAAACTCAGAAGCGCCCAAGCCCTGGATACCCATTGACAGACGTTCATAGTTCATCATCACGAACATTGCCGCCAGCCCTTCGTTTTCTTTACCAACCAGGTAACCTTTCGCACCGTCGAAGTTCATCACACAAGTCGCAGATGCCTTGATCCCCATTTTATGTTCAATTGAACCAGGGCCAACCGGATTGCGTTCACCCAGTGAACCATCTGCATTGACTAGGAATTTCGGTACGATGAACAGGGAAATACCACGAGAGCCGGCAGGCGCATCAGGCGTTTTTGCAAGAACTAAATGAATGATGTTCTCAGCAAGGTCATGGTCACCGCCAGTGATGAAAATCTTGGTACCAGTAATGCTATAAGTACCATCATCATTACGTTCAGCTTTGGTCTTGATAATCCCAAGATCGGTACCTGCATGCGGTTCAGTTAGGCACATGGTACCTGACCATTCACCAGAGTAAATTTTAGGCAGATAGGTTTCTTTTTGCGCTTGAGAACCATAGCTGTTTAAAGCCATACCCGCACCCACTGAAAGAAGCGGGTAGAGCATGAAAGATGGATTGGTGGCAAACAGCATTTCATCAGAAAGTACTGTCAACATTTTCGGCATTTCCTGGCCGCCCCATTCTGCATCGGCACCCAGCCCGATCCAGCCGCCCTCAGCATATTGTTTGAATGCTTCTTTAAAACCAGCAGGTGTGGTGACATTGCCATTTTCATATTTTGCACCTTCTTCATCACCTGTACGGTTTAGAGGAAGCGTGACATTTTGTGCAAACTTTGCCATTTCTTCAAGAATAGCTTCTGCTGTAGCAGTATCCAAGTGGGCAAGGTTTTCATTGGCTTGCCAGAACTGTTCTGCATTGAAGACATCGTTCAGAATGAATTTCATGTCAGCAAGTGGCGCGTTATAAATTGGCATAGTGGGTCACCTGTTTTATTGTTTGATTGGGTTGTTTTGACTCAGTCTAAAGCATTAAAAATCTGAATGTTAGACGACTAAAGGTTAATTCTGTAACGCTTTATAAAGAAAAAGGACTGCCTGATGATGACCGTCCTTTTTCTTATTATACATTTAAAACTGCACTAACTTAGAATGCGAAGTGTTCAGCATCTAAAGTCATTAACGGCTCTACACCTGTTGCAATCACGTCAACGTGTGCACGAACACGTGGCAGGATTTTCTTGAAGTAGAAACGTGCAGTAGTCAACTTGGCATTGTAGAAGTCTGCTTCAGTTGTACCGGCAGCAAGTGTTTCCTGAGCAACCAGTGCCATGCGTGCCCATAGGTATGCAAGGGTTACATAACCAGAGAAGTACAGGTAGTCAACCGCAGCTGCACCCACTTCTTCAGGGTTTTGCATCGCACGCATACCAATCTGCATGGTCAGGTCGCCCCATTCCTTGTTCAATGCCGCAAGCGGTTCAACAAACTCTTGCATTGCAGCATTGTCTTTGTTTGCTTCAGCAAATTTATGGATGATCTTGGTGAAGTCTTTCAACATTGCACCTTGAGTACCCAGAACTTTACGGCCTAACAAGTCCAGTGCCTGGATTTCAGTCGTACCTTCGTACAGGCAAGCAATACGTGTATCACGTACAATTTGCTCCATACCGTGCTCAGAAATAAAGCCATGACCACCGAATACCTGTACACCGTGTTTCGCAGCTTCAGAACCGGTTTCAGTCAGGAACGCTTTTGCGATAGGTGTGAGCAGTGACAAGATGTTGTCTGCAAATTTACGGTCTGCTTCTTCCGATGCATGTTCAACCACGTCAGCGTATTGTGCTAACAGGTAAACCAGGGCACGACCACCTTCTGCATATGCTTTTTGCGTCAACAGCATATTACGTACCGCAGGATGCACAATGATTGGATCTGCGTCTTTTTCAGGTGCTTTAGGACCACTTAAAGAACGCATTGCCAGACGGTCTTTTGCATATGCAAGTGCGCCCTGGAATGAACCTTCAGATGCTGCAAGACCTTGAACTGCTGTACCGATACGTGCTGTGTTCATGAACGTGAACATGCAGTTTAGACCACGGTTTTCAGGCCCAATCAGGTAACCTTTTGCGTTATCAAAGTTGATCACACACGTTGCGTTACCATGGATACCCATTTTGTGTTCGATCGAACCACAACGTACGCCATTGCGGTCAGCGATTGAACCGTCAGCATTCAGGTTGAATTTTGGTACGATGAACAGAGAAATACCTTTGGTACCTTTCGGTGCGCCAGGAAGGCGAGCCAGTACAATGTGGATGATGTTCTCTGCCATGTCATGTTCACCAGCAGAGATAAAGATTTTCTCGCCAGAGATTGCATAGCTGCCGTCAGCTTGTGGCTCGGCTTTGGTACGGATAATACCCAAGTCAGAACCTGCGTGAGATTCGGTCAGACACATGGTACCCGTCCACTCGCCTGAAACCAGTTTAGGCAGATAGGTATCTTTTTGTTCTTGAGAACCGTGGTGTTCTAAAGTACGAACTGCACCGTGAGACAGACCCGGGTACATACCCCATGCCCAGTTCGCAGTACCGACCATTTCAGAAATTGTGATGCCTAAAGAGTTAGGAAGACCTTGGCCGCCATATTGCTCTTCAGCAGAAAGAGAAGGGAAGCCCAGCTCGATATATTTTTGGTACGCTTCTTTAAAACCAGTTGGAGTGGTGACAACGCCATCATTCCAGGTACAGCCTTCACGGTCACCGGTCTGGTTAATAGGAGATAATTCATTTTCACAGAAGTCTGCTGCAGCTTCTAAGTACTGATCCACCAGCTCACGGTTTACGTTTTCTTGGAATGCAGGGAGATTTGCATAGTGTTGTTCAGCATTTAATAACTCATGCAAAACGAATTGCATATCACGTAAAGGCGCTTTGTATTGTGGCATATCGGGTTCCTCAATACTGGTTGAACCAGCGTTATAATCTTAGATGAACTAAAACCTGTCGTCACTGACATGGTTTGGAATAGTCTAATCGTGCAACAACTTCCCTTGCGGTACAAGCTTTTTGAGGTGATTTGTTGGTGACTGTAAAGTCAAAGATTAATCTGAATAGTGCCTTAAATGTCTTGCGTATAAAGACTTTAGTCATATTCTGCAGGAAAGGAATAGTCAACTGCATGCAAAAAAGTGCACACAATAAAAAAGCACCCGAAGGTGCTAATGGTGAGGCATTGATTCCTATGTATTAATAGGCAGGCGCTTTAGGCTGGAAACGAACAAGGCATTTGCCATTGATGGTGTGTTCACCCATCTTGATCTGTACTGCAGTACCGTCTTTTTTACCTTGACAGGCTTGGCGCATTGCCTGTTGATGTGCCTGACGTTGAGCCAGACGCTGATCAAACTGTTTGGTTAATTCTGCACGTTGGGCATCAGTCAGGACTTCGCCACGCATCATGCTTCCACGCATGTCACCACGCATTGGACCATATTCAGCTTGCATGCCGCGATATTCGCCACGTTGACCTTTCATATCTTTACGAACTGCTTTAAAGACCATCTGGCAGGTACCGTCTATGGTTTTATCGCCACTCTTGACCTGAATGGCTGAACCAGCAGCTTTATTGTCGCAGGCCTGTTGAAGCTGTTTGGCAAACTGCATCCGTTCTGCACGTTTCGCCTTAAACTGCTCACGCTGTTCAGGGCTTAGATGATGTTTTTTACCTTCATGATGTTTCATCATGTGGGGGTGATCACTGCTTTGCACATTGCTGGTAGATTGACAGGCAGTCAAGGCACCCATTGATAAAACACTGGCACTGATTAATGCTATTTTTGTCATGGTTTGCATATGATTTATCCCGTTAAAGGTCTGATTCTTTTGATCGTTAAAGATTAAACAATAAAGATGTAGAAACAATGAAGGGTTTTTTGATGCAGTGTTCGCTACAATAATGAATATAGAAGAAAAATTGAGATTTCTATTTTGAACATTCGCCGTATTCCCATTGCATTACGTCTATTTTTGACTGTGCTGTTGACCACGCTGGTCATTACCACGGTGAGTCTGGGTGTATTGCATCTGAATATGCAGCGTAATTTTGCCCGCTATGTCGCCGATGTCGAAATGCAGAAGCTGGATTATGTAATTGAAAATCTGGCAGATGTCTATGCAGTCTATCAGGACTGGGGTAATGCGATTCAGGCACAGATTCTCCAGATAGAAGGTGAAGCCGCACCGGATGATTATGACCGTTTATCACGCTGGTGGCTGCGCCGTCAGTATGATATTGCCTTGCAACAGCGTTATTTTCAGGAACAGACCCTGGCTCAGGTCGCACCCAGTATGGTAGATCCGGCGCTGCCACAACGTCAGGTCAATGAAGAAGAATTACGTGTGCTGGCATCTAATTTGCCTTCACAGTTTCAGCCCTTTGAAGGTTTGAAATTCCCGCTCAGCTCCAATCAGAATCTGTTTAGATCTGACCGCAAGAATGGGGAACAGCCAGCACAGCAACCGACCGGCAAGAAGCAGTTTATCCAGATGCCGGATCGTCTTGGTCTCAGTTCACGTCTTTCCCTGTATGATGCCAAGCGTCGTTTTGTGGTCGGTGAGGCTTCGGATGAGCAGGTCTCCTATCGTCCGATTATGGTAAATAACCAGATTGTCGGCTATTTGGGCTTAAAACCGGTACTGGACCAAGATGATGCCTTAAGTATCAATTTCTTTAGTAACCAGAAGCGTTATTTATTTCTGGTATATGCACTCAGCGTTCTGGCAAGTCTGATTGCTTCCCTGTTACTGGCGACTTATTTTAAAAAGCCGATTCAACGTCTGCTGAATGGTACGCGAGCCTTAACCCAGGGTAATTATCAATATCAGATTAAAGTGAACCGCAATGATGAACTGGGTGATTTATCCAATGAACTAAATGCATTGGCGGTAATTCTGGATCAGCATGAAACCTCCCGCCGTCAGTGGGTGGCAGATACTTCGCATGAATTAAAAACCCCACTGGCAGTATTGCAGGCACAGATTGAAGCAATGCAGGATGGAATCCGTAAACCAACCCCTGAGCATTTTACTTCCATGCTGGCGCAGGTGAGTAGCCTGAAAAAGCTGACTCAAGATCTGGCTGCACTGGCACAGGCAGATGCCCAGCAATTGCAATTCTATTTCTCGACGGTCAATCCTTGGGAAGTGGTACAGCAGGAACTTATCAACTTCCAGCCGAACTTTGAACAGGCTGAATTGACAGTCACTGCAGAGGGTGAAGGTACTGAGTTAAATCTGGATCTGGATCGTTTTAAACAGATTGTGGCGAACTTGCTAAGCAACAGTATTCGCTATACTGAAGCAGGCGGGCAGGTTTATATTCATACCACACAAGATGATAAAGAATGGACCCTGTATGTCGATGACAGTCCATATGGCCTGACCGATGAACAACTGGCACGTATTGGTGAACGTTTCTACCGTGTCGATGATTCACGTACCCGGGCCACTGGCGGAACCGGCCTTGGTTTGGCATTATCATGTAAAATTACGCAGGCGCTGGGCGGCAGCTTAAGCTTTGCACATTCACCGTTGGGTGGTTTGCGATGCAAGCTGAGCTTTCCTAAACAAATGAAACCATGAAGGGAATATATTGATGAAACATATCATGCTGGTTGAAGATGAAATCGAACTCGCACAGTTGGTGCGAGACTATCTGGAAGCTGCTGGTTTTGAGGTCAGTATGTTTCATGATGGGCAGGAAGCATATAACAGCTTTACCCAGCGTAAACCGAGTCTGATGATTCTGGATCTGATGGTGCCGCGTATGGACGGTCTGACCATTTGCCGTAAAGTACGAGAACAGTCAGATTTGCCAATTATCATGGTGACCGCGCGTACCGAAGAGATTGATCGCGTGCTGGGGCTGAATATGGGGGCTGATGATTATATCTGTAAGCCATTTAGTCCAAAGGAGCTGGTAGCACGGGTACAGGCTGTGTTACGTCGTTTGGACCGTAAATCAGAACCGGAAAGCAATGACCTGTTCCGCATGGACAAATCCCAGCAACGGATCTGGTACCAGCAAAAAGCTTTGAACCTGACACCGACTGAATTCCGTTTACTGGAATTATTCCTGGAACATGTTGGACAGGTCTATTCTCGTGCGCAATTGCTGGATCATATCAATCCGGACAGTTTTGATGTCGCAGACCGGGTCATTGACAGTCATATCAAAAACCTGCGCCGCAAGATTTCCGATGCAGCTGAAACCGGTAACCGTCATGAGTGGATTCAGGCGGTGTATGGGGTCGGTTACCGTTTTGAATATCCTGAAGACTGATTAAGTTTTTAATGTTTAAGAGAAGCGAATGGGTGAGTACTTATTCGCTTTTTTTATAAAGCATTATTCTTTTGATTTTATGAAAAGAACAGGACACTTGTATAATGCCTCCTGGATCATTTTTAGAGGGTTCTGAAACCTAGGGTTTTTGATGGTTAAGAACTTATTCTGAAAATTATTTATTACTTTTTTAGATTCTGATTGAGTGCGAAAAACTGTTGGCTATCAATATTTTAATTTATTTCAATATAATAATGAATACAGTCTCTAGTATCCTCACCGATTAAAGGAAATCTTGCCCAATTTTTTAAAATGCCTGTTTGGGTGAAACCTGATTTCATCAGGGCGCTTTTTGATCTGCTATGTTCTGCATTACAAAAAGTCTCAATTCTTTCAAGAGTGCTATTATTTTTTAAATAGGTAATTACAGCTTTTAGTGACTCTTGCATGAATCCTTGTCCTTGAAATTTTTTTCCTAGTCCAAAGTGGATTTCCCCACAATTCTCTTTATTAAAAAGCAATACAATTCCCAGAGCCAAATCCGTTTTCTTGTCGCTAACAATCCAGGCAAAATTTTTATCTGGGTCTTCCCAGTTGACCCCACACCAATTTTCCAACATGTTTTTTGTCTGACTTATATTTTTATGTGGCATTCTCTGGAGGTATTTGCTCGCTTCCCAGTCTCCGAAATATTCAGTAAAGAGAGAATTTTCATCCCCAGTCTGAAATTTACGTAAATTTAGACGATCAGTTTTTATAGGCGAAGCTAATACTTTGCGAGTTTTCATAGTTATTTAATTTAAAATTCTAGCTTTAGTTTAAAAATATATGATCAGTTTATTCAAGTACAGCTTAAATGTTCCTAAGTAATTTAATTTTTCAGTTGATAAAAGTTCATCGTTAAATAGTCATGCCTTACATCAATACACATTCGGTTGGGGGTCAAATGACATTAGGACAAAATATTTTTAAAGCAAAAACGTTGAACATCCTTAATTTTACTGAATTTTTTACCTTTTACTGGCTTGAATATGTCCTTGTTTTTTAACAATTCTTCTGCCTGAGGGTAGCTCAGTTGATTTTTACGTAATTGATCAATTGTAGTGCTCTGCCTCACCTCAAACACAGATTCAGTCCAGCTTCCATATTCTGGAAGGTAAAAAATTCGATTTCTATATATCCAAAAACTCCCTTTGAGCGAAATCCCTTTATATAAGGGATGCTGAATGAACACATCTTCCTCTTTTTTCCATTGAGAGAAGGGCATATTGTTTAGCATTCTAATTTCTGAAGTTGTTGAGCATAATTCAGAAAAAAACATGAATAAAGTGCTTGAGAAGGTTTGATATTTTCTAAAAAAATAAATGTGCTTACCATTACTGAATACACTTGGGGATAATCTGTGAAGGTCTGAGATAAAGGGATTTTTGTTGAGGACTTCAAGTTGAAGCTTTTGAGTATTAAAAAAAGCGATTTGATCCTCAGAAGTAAAAATTGGGAAAAAGGTATGATTGTCATCTTTTTTAATTATCTTTAGATTTGGATAATCAATTTTATGTGATTGATAAAAATAGCGATCGCTTAGTGGGTCATATAAGTAAATTTCGAAGTCAAATGGAATGGATTTTAAAGCGTCATTGTAATTTAAATCTAAAATTTCATGTTTATAAAAAACATTTTTTTGATCTGTGATATAGCTGTTTTCTTGCCAGATTTTTTCATGGGGTTGAAAGGAGGTTAAATATCTTAAGTGATATGGATCTGTTGATTTTAACTGTTGTCCTTCAACATAAGTCGATTCACCATTCGTCACGATATTTTTAATTATTAGCTTATAGTTTTGCTTACCATTTTTTAACTGATATAGAGGGTAGTGGTATCCTGATTTTGCAATTTTTCTCCCCAATAACATCGAATCTATTTTTTCAGATAAAGTAGGATCGATCGAATCTGAACTTGCCCTAAAATTCCAATCACAAAAATAAGTATTTTGATGATCAGTCAGATAGCCCCCTCCCAGATAAATTAAACGAGAAGGGCTTAGATTAGGAATTTTTTGAAATCCACAATACACATTGTTCTTATCTAGGGCTATATTTTTTCTTCGATTTTGATCTTGATCAAAAGAATCTTTCCAATGGAAATGTTGAGCCAATGTTTTAAATGAGTTTACATCCGCTTCTGGAATGGGAACGCCATATCGAGCAAGTGGAATGGGGAAAAAGTAATAAATTTGATTATTAAATTTTTGAAAATGAGACGATTCATTTTTAACAAGAGCGACCCCTGTACGGTTAAAATAATCTGTGATGAGTCCTGGAGGGGAGAATTGCGCTAAGCGTTCCTCCTTGCTTAAAGTGGGTTTGGTGAATTGAGGAAATAGATAGATTAAGACTAGTATGGTTAAAGCAATCCCTATCATTTTTATATTTGACATGCATCCTCACATGAGCAATGAAATTTTATTCTTGAAGTATTAGGTTATTTAATTTTTAGTATTTAATAGAGAAATTCTCTGTCTTTCAACTTTCTTCAATTTTGCCACAACCAACTCATAAGAATTCAGCACCAAATCTTTAATCAAAGATTCATCCAGATCTTCCTCCTCGTAAACTGAAATCCAATGCTGTTTATTCATATGCCAGCCAGTACGAATATATGGATAAATATCCCGCAGCATTGCACCGTGCTCAGGCTCGACTTTTAAATTAATGGCAGCTTTACTTTGCAAATGAAAAGTCAGCATAAAGACTTTATCCATGACTTTATAAACATCACAGCCCTTGCCAAAAGGCTGGGTGACTGTTACTTCAGGAAGTTTTAAAGCAGTTTGGGCAGTAAGAGTGTGTAAGGTCATAAGCTGTGAATAAATAAAAAAACTGTGGATAGTGTTTAAATTATCCACAGTTTTTATTTTAGATGTGAATAAATTAAGAAGAACAGCTGACCATTACTTCTGGCACATCACTTGGCAATGGTGCTAAATCTTCAGGCTGTTCCAGATCTGACTGTTTCAGATAAGGCTGACTCAATAATTTAAACAGGCGGTCTACTTCAGAAAAATCATCCCGCTCTGCCAGTTCAATGGCTTTCTGTGCCATATGATTTCGCAGAATATAATGCGGATTGGCCAGTTGCATGGCGGCATCCAATTCTTCTATATCCTGGTGTTCACGGATAGATTCATATTGCGCCAGGAATGCTTCAAACTGGCGTCGGTCCAAGCAATCATCTTTAAGGGCTTCATAGTCTTTATTTTGCAACCGGATAAAACTCTGGGTGTAGTCCAGTTGCTCACTTTGCAAAATTCGCAGGAATACCATTGCACAGTCAAAACTGTCTTTATGGAAACTTGGCAACCCCATTTTCTGGTTTAAACCATGTTCATAATGTTCCAGGAAAGTTGGTTCATAGTGTTCCAGACATTGGGACAGATCTTGTTTCCATTGTTCTTTATCATAGTCTATAGGGCAGAGCGAAATGAGGTTATTCAACCACATCCATAAATTCCAGTGTCCGATACTGGGCTGCTGCTGATAGGTGTAACGGCCTTGATAATCGGAATGGTTATTAATCCAGTTCGGACGGAAACGTTCCATAAAACCATAAGGGCCAAAGTCGAGTGTTGAGCCGGTAATATTCAGGTTGTCGGTATTCATCACGCCATGTGCAAAACCGACCAGTTGCCATTTGGCAATCATGACGGCAGTGCGCTGAATGACTTTGGTGGCAAAGGCTAATATTGGCTGTTCAGCTTGCAGACATTCGGCATAATGCCACTCAATACATTTTTGCGTGAACTCAGCTAATACATCTGGTTGATATTGATTGATCCACTCGAAATGACCGAAACGGATATGACAATCCGAAGTGCGCAACATCATCGCGCCCGGCTCAAGCTTCTCGCGCTGAATTCCCTGCGTGGACGAGGTGAATCCAACTGCATTACTGGATGCGACACCCAAAGCATTCAAGGCATGACCTGCCAGATACTCACGGATCACTGAACGCAGCACCGCACGACCATCTCCCATACGCGAATAAGGCGTAGACCCAGCACCTTTTAAATGTAGATCAATGGTCTGATTATTTTTATCCAGAATTTGCGCAATCAGCAGCCCGCGACCATCTCCCAACTGTCCTGCCCATTGTCCAAACTGATGGCCTGCATAGACCATGGCTAAGGGTTCAAACTCAGCAAAGACTTTCTGAGCACTACAAATCTCGACCCATTGTGCCTTGTCTTCGTCCGACCATTGCAGCTGTTCTGCCAATGCAGCATTAAAATGTCCGGCTTTTGCGCCTTTTAACGGAAGGGGAAGCTGATGATGATAGAGACAGGACGGAAGTGTTTGATAGCGAGAATTAAAATACATGGCATCAGTACAGGATTGAAATAGGTTGACTATAACAAAGATAGTTGTATAAAACTGTTGTATAAGCGAGAGTTCACGTTATCTTTCAGCATAAAAAAAGCCCCGAGTGGGGCTTTTCGTTTTTACAGGTTTTTATTGAGAAACTGCAGATTTTTTCAAATTACGAACCAGTAAGTTCAAGGTCTCACGGTGATGGGAAAGACGTTGTTCTACCAGCTGGAACTCAACTTTCAATTTGTCATCCATCTGGTGAATTTTTTCAGCCATCGATGCTTTCTTGACCTGAATTTCCTGTTCTTTCAACTTCGCCCAGTCATTTAAAGTTTGGGTAAAAGCATCATATTCCTGTGCAATCTTGGTTTTTACTGTCGAGATGTCTTCAGAAACGTCATGGCCATAAACTGCAAGATCCTGTTCAGCATATTTAAACTTCATTGCCAATTCCGCTTTTTTAATATTAAAGCTAGGAATACGGCGCAAGTTTTTTGCTAAACCGAGTTTAGAGCAGGTCCAGATCAACCATTTGGTTGGATCATACTGCCACCATTTCACGCCGTTACGGTAGTCGTACTGGAAAATGTGGTGATAGTTATGATAACCCTCACCCCAAGTTGCGATTGCAAGTACAAAATTGTCACGCGCAGTATTTTCGTCAGTATATGGACGATTTCCCCACATATGGCACAGCGAGTTGATAAAGAACGTGACGTGATGGCTCAGGATTAAACGCATTAATCCGCCTAACAGCAATACACCCCAGACATCGCCTACCATCAAGCCAATAGGTAATAAAATTGCGGCATGAACGGCAATCACTAATGGAACGTAGTATTTGTCCTGAAACATCACTACTTTATCTTTCAACAGATCTGGCGCATTTTTGTAGTTGGCTACACCGGATGGATAATCACGTAACATCCAGCCGATATGTGCATACCAGAAGCCTCGATTGATCGAGTACGGGTCTTGCTCCACGTCATCAACATGACGGTGATGGGTACGGTGACCAGATGCCCAGAATAAAATACTATTCTGTACTGCAAATGTACCCATGATCATCAAGATGATCTTTAATGGTAAGGTGGCTTCATAAGCACGATGTGCCCACAGGCGATGGTATCCTGCTGTAATGCCAAGGCTGCTTACGCCCAGTAAAACAAACATACTGATCCAAGCGGCAACACTAAAATCATGGTGATACGCATACAACGGAATCGCAATCAGGGCTACGATTGGTAAAAATACCAAGGCAAACACAGCAATCCAGTTGATGGGGGCTTTGGGTAAGGGAGCATTCATCTCCAACAGCACTCCTAGAACCTCGAAAGGTTTTAACAATAAGCAGAAACCGCTGTTCGTTTTAACAGCAGCCTATCTTGTTCATATTAGCATGTGGTCTAGGGCTGCACTAGCATTATTGTACGGTTGTATTGTACTTGTGAGTCTTGGAATAAGCCGGCAAAAACTGCCATTTTTCCAAGCTGGATAAACCCTGATTTCTGCCTAAGTGACTGAGGATCATCAACCTTTTATTTTTTTATTTTTGGGTTAGGATAGCTCAAAGGGTTGTTCATAATTTCTACAAGATTGCATATCAGTTTGCAGACAGATGCGGAAAATAAACCTAAGTTAACCTAGACTTAGCATAAGTTTAAGCAGATTCTCTATTTTTAAAAAATTGATGAGGGTAAAGATATAAACAAGAAGATAACTGCAAATTTATTATGTAAATGAGGCTAGTACTTTAAAGCTGTTGCAGCATCAGTTTTGGATAATCTGTAATTAAGCCCTGAATACCCCAGTCCCGAAGCTGCTTGGCACGCGTCACATCATTGACCGTCCAGACACTGATATTTAGCTCGGCTGCCTGCGTAGCTTGGATCAGGTCTTGGCTAACCAGTTCATTCATCCAGCCAATATGACAGCATCCCAGTTCCAGCGCCTGATCAATGGCTTGGTGTTTGACATCGGTTTCAATCAACAAACCGCGTTTTAAGCGGGAGTTTTGCTGTTTCAAAGCATTCAGGATTTTCGCATCAAAGCTAGTAACAATAGCTGCCTGCTCATAGCCTTGCAGTTGTTGTTCGACTTCTAATGCTATTTTTTCGGCGGCTGCTTCGGAGTCAACGCTTTTGATTTCCACTTCAATATGTTCAAAATTTCGAATGACATTTAAGGTTTGATCAAGGAGCGGAGTGGCTTCGATTTTATTCCATTGTGACCATTTGACTGCATGATTATATTGGACAAGATCTTGACGGTTACACTCATACAAAGGCTTCTGCAAGCCGGTGGTACGAACAAAATTGTCGTCATGCATGATGATTAAAGCATTGTCTTTGAGTTGACGAACATCAAACTCAACGGCGCGAATGCCGATTTCCTGAATATACTGAAAACCGCCCAAGGTATTTTCAGGGGCTTCGCCACGTGCACCACGATGTCCAATTATGCGCATAAGATGCTCATGAGTGGGAAAGTTAAGTTCATTTTGCGAGGGCTACGTGACAGGAGGATGACACTATCTATTTTCGTCAGATGCCCTATAAAATCAAGACATATCTGACGCGTATTTTTAGATGCTAATCTGGAAGCTGATTTTACTTTTCGATGCTGTCATTGATATTTTTTTGCCAAAGCACTTCAGAACCCCCCTCAGCGCGTTGCAGGGTACGTGATGCGACAAATAACCAGTCCGATAAACGGTTCAGCAGTTGTAGCGATGCAGCCTGAATATTTTGGTCACGGTGGTGGACTGACATCACGCTGCGTTCGGCGCGACGACAGACTGCGCGAGCCTGATGGGCAAAGCTGCACACCAGCGTTCCAGCAGGCAGAATGAAGTCTTTTAACATCGGCAAAGCTTCATTCATACGGTCGATATCATTTTCCAGAAACTCAATCGATACCGGTTGCACCAGATTAAAACCTGGAATACACACTTCACCACCCAGATCAAATAGCCAGTGCTGGATCAGACTTAGGGATTTATCCCAAGGAGTTTTATCTTCAATAGTGCTTGCAGAAATCTGCGCGCGTAATACGCCAATTACGGCATTCAGCTCATCGACATCACCCAGCGCGGTAATACGCAAGTCATCTTTGGCAACGCGTGAGCCATCACCAAGCCCTGTAGTACCCGAATCGCCTGTGCGCGTGTAGATTTTACTTAAACGGTGACCCATTTGAATTCCTTGATTTTTTAAATGCTGAATATAAAAAGAATCATGCCATAGGCATGACATGATTCTCAAAAGTATTTCTAAAAAGATTGAACTTAGTATTTAAAGGTCACACCCGCAGAAGCGAGTCGGCCACCGTTCACATAGTACTGGTCGCCAGCGCTATGTACAGTTTTGTATTTCACATCACCGACATTTTCAATGTTAGTAAACAGTTTAACAGTTGGATTTATATTCCAATAGGCATTTAAGTCAACACGTGCATAACCTGGAATATCACGACTAGAGTCCTTCGCTTTCGATTTTGCTACCAGTGCAGCACTTAAACCGTAATCTGCATTTTGTAGACCTGTCGATACAGTGAATGACTGACGAGGGCGACGTAATAGCTCTGAATTCTGTTTCGTATCTTCAGTTTTGATATAAGTGTAACCGGCATTAATAAAGAACTGATCTTTTGCCCATTGTGCCGTCAATTCGCCGCCAGTCATCCTGGCTTCATCAATGTTCTGGTTTTGGTAAACGGTCGTTGGAAACCATCCTTCTCCACAATCAATAATACATATCGAATTAATTAAATTATCGACTTCCGTATAGAAAACGGAAGCACCTGCCAAAATATTTAATGGAAGTTTTTGATCTATCCCCATTTCATACGAAATGCTTTCTTCAGGCTTCAATTGATCATTGCCGCCAAAAGCATACATATCATTTAAAGTTGGTGCCTTAAATGCTGAACCAATATTGGTATAAATGCTGGTATTAGGGAGCAGTTGATAACGGATACCACCTTGTGCAACGGTATGTGAGCCAAATTTTTCGTTATCTTCGATACGCACACCCACCTGCGTGCTTAAGCTATTTGTCTGATATTGATGCTGAATATAGTAGCCTGTTGAATTAATGTCTTCATCAAGAGCCTGGGTTTTTGCATCGGTATTACGCTGGGTAATGCCCAGTAAAACATTTTGTGCTGCTGTGAAATTCCATTTGCCATAGATTTCTGCTTCTTGCGTGGTGCTATGTACAAAGCTGCTTGAGGTGACCTGATCTAAGTCATCTTTAAACTGAGATAGACGTGCATTAATTTCAGTAGTTTGTGTTGGGTTAATACGACCTTTTAAATTTACAATTTCATTTTCAAAATCTTGGCTGGAAAATGCACCCCAATTACTGTATTGCACATTTCCTGAATTTTGACTGTAATCGAGTGATGTTGCATAACGCTCTTTTTCAATACCGAATTTTGCACTATAGCCTTTTTGATCATAACTGTAGTTACGGTTGTCATTGATATTGAATACAGGTGTGCCATCAGTTTCTAAAACCTGACCGCGAATCTGTGCATACACCCCATTTTCTGCCAAGTCAGCACCAATAATTGATTTGTAGGTTTGATTCTCGCCAATTTCACCTGTTACAAAGGCACCTGTTTTTTCAGGCGTTTTTGTTACAAACTGTACTACACCACCAATTGCATCTGTACCATAAAGCACAGATGCAGGGCCTTTTAAGACTTCAATCTGTTTAAGATCTGTGGTGTCTAAAAATGGAATAGACGCTGCACCTGTGGTGGCTGTATTTAAACGAACACCATCACGTAGTACCAAAACTTGATTGGAATTGGTGCCGCGTAAGAAAATAGAAGTTTGCTGGCCATAACCACCCGATTGCACGACATTAATACTTGGGTCTGTTTTTAGTAAATCTGGTAGTGCTTTAAGAGGTGACTGCTCAAGAATTGCAGGTTCAATAATCGAAATACGCGCTGGCACATTTTCAATTTTTTCTCCAGAGCGAGTCGCAGTGACTACAATGGTATCTAAAGATGCTTTTGCAACTTTTTGCTCGGTGGCATGAACAGATGAAGTGGTACCCAACGCAAGTGCGATCGCACCTACCAAGGCAGTAGGTTGAAATTGAATAGACATGAAATGCTCCATACATTCACTTCCCCGTGAATGATTGAGTTATAGAACACAACAAGCAGGTTTCCGGACTTAAATGTGCAAAGCAGCGACTTTGCTGTATATCCACCTTCCCACATCAAGATGCAGTGGTGTAAACCGAAGGGTTTAAATTGAGATACGTTTCATTTTTTACCGTTGCGGGGGCAGTGCTGGATTTACACCAGCTTCCCTAAAGCCTGAAGGCTTGGACTTGCTGCAAAGTGAGCGCAGTATAAAGTCAGGATGGCGGATACACAATCTGCATCAAGAATAATCCGGATGAACTTTACGCAAGTCAGGAAAATTGCATTACAATGATTTGCCCCAATCTTATAGATTGTTCAATACATTGGTAGATATAGAGCCAACATAATATGCGAACCCGTGCCAAAATTTGTGGAATCACCCGAGTTGAAGATGTACATGCCGTAGTCAATGCTGGCTGTGATGCGATAGGATTTGTATTTTATCCACCGAGTCCGCGGCATGTCACTTTAGAGCAGGCTGAAATCCTGATCCGGGCGGTTCCAGCTTATGTGCAGGCCGTAGGTTTATTTGTAAATAGTCGCGCAGATGAAATTCAGGATATTCTGAAAACTGTTCCACTGGATATTTTACAATTTCATGGTGATGAAACGCCTGAACAATGTCAGGCCATCGCCCAGCAGGTGGGGCGCCGCTGGTATAAAGCCATTCAGGTGCAACCTGATCTGGATGTGGTTGCAGAAATTCAGCGTTATCAAGATGCAGGCGCAAGTGCAGTACTGTTAGACGCATGGCATCCTGACCTGAAAGGTGGCACAGGGCACAGCTTCGATTGGGATACATTTCCCAAACTCAATATTCCCTTGATCTTGGCAGGCGGTTTAAATCCTGACAATATCGAACAGGCAATTCTCACCACACAGGCGTATGCCGTGGATGTGAGTGGCGGTGTCGAGTCCGCAAAAGGTATTAAAGACCAACAACTCATAGAACGCTTTATGCAAGGAGTCCATCGTGGATCAGCAAAGTACTAGCCAGAACAGTCAGGCAGTTGACTATACCCAATTCCCGGATGAACGCGGGCATTTCGGTATTCATGGCGGACGTTTTGTGTCAGAAACACTCATGGCGGCTTTAGAAGACTTGGAAAAGCTCTATTTTCGTATGAAAGATGATGCGCAGTTTTTGGCAGAATTTGACCGTGACATGGCGTTTTACGTCGGTCGTCCGAGTCCTTTATATCATGCTGAACGATGGTCGAAAGAGTTGGGTGGCGCACAGATTTACCTGAAACGTGAAGACCTGAACCATACCGGTTCTCACAAAGTAAATAATACAATCGGTCAGGCCTTACTGGCGAAGCTTTCCGGCAAGAAACGTATTATTGCCGAAACAGGGGCAGGCCAGCACGGTGTAGCAACGGCAACGATTGCAGCACGTTTAGGTCTTGAATGCGTAGTATTCATGGGCGCAGACGATGTAAAACGTCAGGCGATGAACGTCTACCGTATGCGTTTATTAGGCGCGACGGTTGTGCCGGTAGAAAGTGGATCTAAAACATTGAAAGATGCCATGAACGAAGCCATGCGTGACTGGGTGACCAATGTGGATTCAACTTACTACGTCATTGGTACCGTGGCAGGTCCACATCCATATCCGCAACTGGTTCGTGATTTCCAGTCGATCATCGGTCGTGAAGCACGCCGTCAGATTCAGGAACAGGCAGGCCGTCTGCCAGATGCACTGGTCGCATGTGTCGGTGGTGGATCCAATGCCATGGGCTTGTTCTACCCATTCCTGAATGATCAGGACGTGAAAATGTACGGAGTAGAAGCAGCAGGTCTGGGTATTGAAACTGGTAAGCACTCTGCACCGTTAAATGCCGGACATGTGGGCGTATTACACGGTAACCGGACTTACCTGATGTCTGATAAAGAAGGTCAGATCATTGAAACCCATTCAATTTCTGCAGGTTTGGACTATCCGGGTGTGGGACCAGAGCATAGCTTCCTGAAAGATATGGAGCGTGTGAACTATGTACCAATTACAGATACTGAAGCATTACAGGGTTTCCGTGATTTAACCAAGATTGAAGGCATTATTCCGGCGCTGGAAAGTGCACATGCCATGGCTTATGTCACTAAACTTGCACCGACCATGGACAAGGATCAGATTATTATTGCGACGGTTTCAGGTCGTGGTGATAAGGACTTGATGACTGTGGCACGCATTGATGGCGTAGAAATGGTTGAGATGTAAGTTCCTTAAAGTTCTCTCCTTATAGGAGAGGGTTTGGGAGAGGTTATTTCAAATAAAAAATCGTGCTAATAAAACTTAGCACGATTTTTTTATCGGACAGATTTTGCGGGAACCTGCTTATCTGGAGTTAAGAGAACTCACCTTGTGCGCGTTCTTTAGCCCATTCACGTAAAACAAATTTCTGCAGTTTGCCGGTCGAAGTTTTTGGAATCTCGGTAATCACCACATCCTTAGGCACTTTAAAGCGGGCCAGATGCTCACGGCAGAATTCCATAATTTCTTCTTCAGTGGCCTGGGTACCTTCTTTAAGTTCAATAAAGGCACATGGCACTTCCTGCCAGCGTGGATCAGGCTTGGCAACTACTGCTGCAGTGAGTACGGCCGCATGTCGATATAATACTTCCTCGACTTCAAGCGAGGAAATATTTTCCCCACCGGAAATAATCACGTCTTTGGAGCGGTCAGTGATTTTGGCATAACCATCCGGTTGGCATACTGCCAGATCGCCAGTATGGAACCAGCCTCCTGCAAAGGCTTCCGCGGTGGCTTCGGGATTTTTCAGATAGCCTTTCATCACGATATTGCCACGGAACATGATCTCACCCATGGTCTGTCCATCGTGTGGTACTTCCTGCATGGTGTCGGGATCAAGCACTTTCATGCCATCCTGCAACGGATAAGGTACGCCCTGACGGGAGTGCAACTGCGCCTGTTCCTGAATGGATAAATCACTCCAGCCTGCCTGAGATGCACATAGGGCAGAAGGGCCATAGGTTTCTGTCAAGCCGTAGACATGCGTTACATTAATGCCGATATTGCGCATACCCTCAATAATGGCCGCAGGAGGAGCAGCACCTGCCACCATGACTTCGACCCGGTGCTCAAACTTGGTCTTTTTCTCTTCAGGCGTATTGATCAGCATCGACAGGACAATCGGTGCACCACAGAAATAATCGACCTTATGTTCAGCGATCAGCTTAAAGATCAGTTCAGCATCGACTTTACGCAGGCAGACATTGGTTCCGCCGTTGGCCGCCATGGTCCAGGCAAAGCACCAGCCATTACAGTGGAATAGCGGCAGGGTCCATAAATAGGTGGCGCGGGGTGTCATGCCACAGGCAATGATATTACTGGCTGCATTAATGTAAGCACCGCGATGATGATAGACCACACCTTTCGGGTTGCCGGTAGTGCCAGAGGTATAGCTTAAGCTGATGGCATCCCATTCATCTTGGGGTAAATGCCATTCAAAGTTTGCGTCGCCTTGGGCAATCCAGTCTTCATATTCGATTTGACCAATACGCTGCTCTTCACCTTCAAACTCTTCATCAGCCACATCAATCACATAAATGTCTTGTGAAATCAAAGCCAGTGCTTCTGCTGCAAGTGCAGTAAATTCGGGGTCGACCAGCAAGACTTTACTTTCAGCATGCTCCAGCATGAAAGCAAGGGTTTTGGCATCCAGACGGGTATTTAAGGTGTTGAGGACTGCGCCTGCCATCGGTACGGCAAAATGCGCTTCGATCATGGCAGGGACATTAGGCAGCAGGACAGAAACAGTGTCATTTTTACCGATGCCTAATTTCTGCAGCTGGTGAGCAAACTGACGGCAACGGTTATATTTCTCACGCCAGGTGATCCGACGCTTTCCGTGGATAATCGCATTCTGATTTGGATAAATATAAGCTGCACGATCCAGATAGCGTAAAGGTGACAAAGCTACAAAATTCGCGGGTGTACGCGGTAATTCATCATATGCGCTAACCATGGTAAAACTCCGTTCTATATTTATTTTGATATCCTGCTGAAAAGATATGTACTTCTTGGAAATCTTGCATTTATGCTTTAGTCGAGTACGATTTTAATAATTTTAAGTAATTGAATATTAATAAAAATATTTAATCCTGTTTAAATGTTTTGAACCCATGGGTTCCCATGTTTGATTTTTTAGGTATTTTACTCTAATTGAGCCATTCAAATTATATAAGCCAAGGAATAATAATGAAAATACAACAGGCAGATGCCACATGGCGAAACTGGTCAGGAAGCCAGTTGAGTTCTCCTCACATTTTTCAGCCTGGAGAAATGAATGAATTACAAAATTTGGTGAAGTCCCAGGCGCAGATGCGTACAGTGGGTGCAGGGCATTCCTTTAGCCCACTCGCCAAAACAGATAAAGGACTGCTTAATCTTGATCAGTTCACAGGTGTGGTGGCCTTTAATCAAGCGAAATCCCAATGCACTGTCCAGGCCGGTACCCGTTTATATAATCTAGGTAAAGAACTGGCAGCCATTAATCAGGCTTTAATCAATCAGGGTGATATTGACCAGCAAAGTCTGGCTGGTGCAATTTCCACCGGAACCCATGGCACCGGTATCGATTTACCCTGTTTATCTGCTTTTGTGGAAGGCTTTGAATTACTGACTGCAGCGGGAGAGCTGCTGCAATGCGATGCCCAGCAGAATACCGAGATATTTCAGGCTGGACGGGTAGCGCTGGGTAGTTTGGGGGTGTTGACCAAAATTACCCTGCAAAATCGGCCATGCTATAAATTAAAAGAACAAATCCGTTTGTGTTCATTAAAAGATGTTTTTACGCATATTGAGCAATGGAAATATCAGCATCGACATATTGAGTTTTGGGCTTTTCTGCATGCTGATCAAGTAATGCTGAAAACTCTGGATGAAACAGAAGATGACGTTCAGCCGAGGCAAGAGAGCTGGCCTTCGGAAGATACTTTATTGACCTTATGTTCCGAGTTGACACGGCTTTTCCCCCAGACGAATCCTTATCTGCAAAAACTGCTCGGTGTATTTGTCAAACCGACTCGTTATGTAGACTGGTCATCCAGAATTTTTCCAACTCCGCGTAAGACCAGATTTAATGAAATGGAATATCAGATTCCGGTCGATTCGGGATTGCAGTGTCTGGACGAGATTCTGCATATTTTACGCAAACATCAGGTGCCGATGTTTTTTCCCATCGAGTTTCGTTATGTCAAAGCCGATGATATCTGGCTGAGTCCTTTTTATCAGTGTGACGCGGTTTCGATTTCGATTCACCAGTTTTATAAACAGGATTACCGGACCATCTTTGATCTGATTGAACCGATTTTACAGAAATATCAGGGACGGCCGCATTGGGGCAAGTTGCATAGCATGAGCGCTGCTTCGCTACGTGATCTCTATCCGAAATGGGATGATTTTATGCGAGTACGTCAGCAACTGGATCCACAGAAAAAATGGCTGAATCCGTACCTAAAACAATTATTTTTATCTGGAAACTGAGGCTTTGGCGATGCAAACAGAGTATTTTCAGCAACTGACGCAGGACTTAAAACAGCAGGGGACTGGTACACCGCAACTGATTCTGGATTTGACCCAATATCAGCATAATCTGGGTCTGGTACAATCAAGATTACCTGCGCAGTTAAAACCACGTCTGGTAGTAAAATCCTTGGCGAGTCCCCCGTTACTTCAACTGGCCAGTGAGAAACTGAATACCCGGCGCTTTATGGTCTTTCATTTGCCCCATCTGCTGGAGATTATAGGGACATTTCAACAGGCCGATATTTTGCTGGGAAAACCCATGCCGGTTCAGGCGCTAAAACATTTTTACCAAAAATCCTCTAGTCAGAATAAAGCAAATATCCAGTGGCTGATTGATGATATAGAGCGTCTGAAGCAATATCTGCAACTCGCGCAGAACCTGAATCTTTGCCTGAATGTCAATATTGAAATTGATGTGGGCCTGCATCGCGGAGGTGTAAGCAGTCAGGCACAGTTTGTCGGCTTACTTAAACTGATTCAGCAATATTCCTCATACCTGAAACTGTCTGGCTTGATGGGTTATGATGCGCATGTGGCAAAACTGCCAAAAATACTGAAATGTCCTGAAAAAAGTTATCGGCGATCGCAGCAGATTTATCAGCACTATAAAACTATTTTGCAGCAGCAATTCCCTTATTTATGGCATGAAGGTCTGTGTTTGAATGGTGGGGGAAGCGCTACTTTTATGCAGCATTGCCAGCAAAGTGTCTGCAATGATCTGTCTTTTGGTTCCATGCTGCTCAAACCCAGTGATTTTGATCTGGATCATCTCTCTACCTTGAACTGCGCTTTATGGATTGCTGCGCCAATTCTAAAAGTATTGCCTTATAGTCAGCTTCCCGGTCTCGAAGTACTTGATTATCTGCCACATCCGTATAAAGCATTATTTATTTATGGCGGTTATTGGCAGGCAAGTTACTGTTATCCTGAAAAAAGTCGACCGCATATGTTGTATGGTCGCAGCAGTAATCAGGAAATGGTTTTGGTGCCTAAATACTGCGGGCTACAAGTGGATGATTATGTCTTTTTGAGACCGACACAAAGTGAAGCTGTCATTCCGCAATTTGCCCAGCTTTATAGCTACAGCAAGAGAAAATTTATGGCATGGGACACTTTTCGGGAATAATAAAATTCTGAACTAAAAAATGAGCTTAAGTTTTTTTAAATCAGATATGGTTTTGGTGATAAATCTTATTTTTATTGGGGAAAAGGTTTAATCATGCGGCCAAGCCGTGTAAAATTCGAATCGATTTTTATTTATCCACCGTTTTTATCTTTTGAGGTTTTCCCTCGATCATAATCTCGCGGTGATATGCTCCATGGTACGGGGCATCACTCCTTAAGGATTTTCTTATGCCAATTATCACTTTGCCAAATGGCGATCAAAAACAGTTTGATCATGCCGTATCTGTGATGGAAGTTGCTCAAAGCATCGGTCCTGGTCTTGCAAAAAATACAGTCGCTGGACGCGTTAACGGCCGTCTGGTTGATGCATGCGATTTAATTACCGAAGACGCAACTTTACAGATTATCACGCCTAAAGATGATGAAGGCGTCGAAATTATTCGTCACTCATGTGCGCACTTGGTGGGTCATGCGGTTAAACAGCTGTTCCCAGAAGCGAAGATGGTGATTGGTCCTGTCATTGAAGATGGTTTCTATTACGACATTTTTAATGCAAAACCATTTACCCCAGATGATATGGCTGCGATTGAAGAGCGCATGAAAAAGCTCATCGATCAAGACTACGATGTCATCAAAAAAATGACGCCACGTGATGAAGTGATCAAAGTGTTCACCGAGCGCGGCGAAGATTATAAATTACGTCTGATTGAAGATATGCCAGACGAGACCCAGATGGGTCTTTACTATCATCAGGAATATGTAGATATGTGCCGTGGTCCACACGTGCCAAACACCAAATTCTTGAAATCGTTCAAACTCACCAAGATGTCAGGTGCGTACTGGCGCGGTGATGCTAAAAACGAACAGTTACAGCGTATCTACGGTACAGCTTGGGCAGACAAGAAACAGCTTGCAGCTTATATCAAGCGTATTGAAGAAGCAGAAAAACGCGATCACCGTAAAATCGGTAAAGCGCTTGACCTATTCCACATGCAGGAAGAAGCACCGGGTATGGTGTTCTGGCATCCAAATGGCTGGACCATTTACCAAGTCCTTGAACAGTACATGCGTAAAGTCCAGCAGGACAATGGCTATCTAGAGATTAAAACACCACAAATCGTAGACTTTAGCTTGTGGGAAAAATCGGGTCATGCGGCGAACTACGCAGACAACATGTTCACCACGCATTCAGAAAGCCGTAATTATGCGGTGAAACCAATGAACTGCCCATGTCACGTGCAGGTGTTCAACCAGGGTTTGAAATCTTATCGTGATCTTCCAATTCGTTTGGCAGAGTTCGGTTCATGTCACCGTAACGAGCCATCGGGTTCATTACACGGCATTATGCGTGTTCGTGGCTTTACTCAAGATGATGCGCATATCTTCTGTACCAAGGAACAGATTGGTTCTGAAGTTGCAGACTTTATCAAATTGACACTAGACGTATACAAAGATTTTGGCTTCGAAGAAGTACAAATGAAGTTGTCGACACGTCCTGAAAAACGTGTAGGTGATGATGCGCTTTGGGATATGGCTGAAAAATCTTTGGCTGATGCTTTAGATGCAGCAGGTCTTGAGTGGGAGCTTCAACCGGGTGAAGGTGCATTTTATGGTCCGAAGATCGAATTCTCATTAAAAGACTGCTTAGGCCGTGTCTGGCAGTGTGGTACCATTCAGTGTGACTTCAACTTGCCAGAACGTCTGGATGCATCTTATGTAACTGAAGACAACGATCGTGACCAGCCTGTGATGTTGCACCGTGCAATTCTTGGTAGTTTCGAGCGTTTTATTGGTATACTGATTGAACACTATGCGGGCTTCATGCCACCTTGGCTGGCACCCGTGCAAGCCTGTGTGATGAATATTACCGATTCACAAGCAGAAGCGTGTGAGTCAGTCGTCGCAAAACTTAAAGAAAACGGTATCCGTGCAATTTCTGACTTGAGAAATGAGAAAATCGGCTTTAAGATTCGTGAACGTACATTAGAGCGTATTCCATACTTACTGGTACTTGGGGACCGTGAAGTAGAGGAAGGTACAGTAAACGTGCGTACCCGCTCAGGAAAAAATTTGGGTACTATGTCAATCGATGCTTTCGTTGACCTAGTAAAAACAGCCGTAGCCGAACGCGGCCGGTACATTGTGGAGTAACAGCGATTAAACAGCCTGACCGTAATCAACAGGGCGGTAACAAATCAAACCGTCCTGCCTTGAATGATGAAATTCGTGCGAAAGAAGTCCGTCTTGTAGACGAAAATGGTGAGCAAAAAGGGATTGTAAGCTTAGCTGAAGCCCTACGTGCAGCAGAAAGTGTTGAACTTGATCTTGTAGAGATCGTAGCAAATGCTGAGCCACCTGTATGTAAGATCATGGACTTCAACAAGCATTTGTTTGATCTTAAGCAAAAGCAGAAAGAAGCGAAGAAAAAACAACATCAAGTCCAGGTGAAAGAAATCAAGCTACGCCCGGGTACTGATGTTGGTGATTACAACGTAAAACTACGTGCAATCATCAAGTTCCTTGAAGAAGGTAACAAGGTGAAAATCACGCTTCGTTTCCGTGGTCGTGAGATGGCACACCAACAGTTGGGTCTAGCTCAATTGCAAAAAATTGAAGCTGACGTGGCTGAATTCGGTACTGTTGAACAGATGCCGAAAATGGAAGGCCGTCAAATGGGTATGCTGCTTGGTCCTAAAAAGAAAAAGTAAGCTCTCATTAAGCGAAAAAAGCCCTGCATCAGCAGGGCTTTTTTTATTAAAATCAGAAAATGTAGAGTATAAAACAATCAGATAGATTAAAATTGTTATAGCCTGATTCGTTTATTATTTAATGATTTTTTTTATGATGCAGTGGGTTAAAGAGTTTTTTAAAAATGATTCGATGATCGATCATCAGCATCACTTGCCCTATCAAGTGGTGATTTTTGATGTGGATGGTACTTTGGTCGATTCTTTCCCGCTCTTCATCGGTTTATTAAACCGGCATGCTACCAAGTACCAATATGCTGAGTTGAATGCTGAACGCATTGAATATTTTAGATCTTTTCCACCGCGTACCATTCGTAGAGAGTTGGGCTTGTCACGTTTAAGCGCGATTCGTTTAGCATTGGATTGTAAACGGACTATGCAACAGCACAGCCAGCAACCTGTCGTGTTCGACGGAATGGATCAATTGCTGCAACAGTTAAAGCAAGCTGGTATATGCTTGGCGGTCGTGACCTCCAATTCGCTGGAGAACTGTCATGCCAGTCTTGGCCAACAGCGTCTTGCTCTGTTCGACTGGATTATGCCAAATGCCTCAATTTATGGTAAACAGCGACAAATCAGAAAGATATTACGCCATACCCATTGTTCAGCACAACGCGCCATTTATATTGGTGACCAAATTTCAGATATTCATTCCGCACAAGCCTTGGGTATGCCTGTGGCAGCGGTGACATGGGGATTTAACCATGCGCATGCATTGGCAGAGGCCAAACCAACCTATTTGTGTCAAACAGTGGATGAATTGACAGCGTGTTTATTACCATAACCTGTTCACCCGGTATAAAAAAGTGTTCAGTTGATGGCTTTTTTATGCTCTGAAATTCCAGGCACTTTGTATGGCCTGCATAATCTGTTGAGCCTGCTGACGAGAAAACATCGACAGTTGAATCCGGAAAAATCCAAGACAAAATTGATTTATCCGACCGGGGTGGTGCAATTTAAAATCCAAAGTGCCATCGCGTTGACTGATGACATGCGCTGGCATGTTATAGAGCCAGCGTTTGAGATGGGCTTTGAGAGAATCATAGCGCGGATTCAGAAAACTATACTGTACCGAGTGCCGTTTTAAGCACAGGCTGATTCGGAAATCTGCCAAAGTATAATAAATGGCGTGTGAAGTAATTTTTAATTTAGTTCCAAGCATAAGTACGGCAAGACCAAGAAAGCCACCAATATAAATATAAAAGCCAGGAGCCTCCTGCCATAAAAATAGCAGCCCTTGAAGAAAACTGGAATTGCTACCCATACTGCTCAAATAGAAAATGCCGAATATTCCAACCGGACAGCACAGTAGCAGATATCCAGTTGCGCGTATGATCGGGCTGGCTTGATGAAACAGGATATTTTCTGGCGCATTCATGGCTTATTTTAATGATCAGAAAGCGTATTGCCTCAATGAGCTTAGGTAATCCGTAGCCAAAAAGAAAGGCCCTTTCGGACCTTGCTTTTTATCCTAATCAAGCTTATTCCACTGATTTTTCACTATTTTCAATGAGCAGTTTCTTGCCGATCGGAATTTGTCGAGGTAATTTCTCTTCTGGAATAATGCGCTGCAAGTCAATGATCAGCAATCCATTTTCATAATCTGCCTGTTGTACCTCAATATACTCATCCAGGCGTAAAGACAATTTAAACGCGCGTCGTACAATTCCTTTGTGCAGGAATTCGATAGCGTTATTGTCCTGATTTTCAGGTTGCCCCAAGATGGTCAGCAACTTGTTTTCCAGACGAATGTCGAGTTCTTCCTGACGAAAACCCGCAGTTGCCATCACGATGCGGTAATTATTCCCCCCATGCTTTTCGATATTATACGGCGGATAATTCGGTGTATCGCTTTGCATGGCATAATCAATAAAGTCATTCAGGCGATCAAAACCAATACTACGACGAAACAAGGGATGAAGATTTAAGTTACTCATGATTAGAACCTTCTCACTTAAGCAAAGTTATAAAAACAAGAAAATAAGATCTGTCATGTCAGACATCGACAGTGCAGAAGACTGACTTAATTCTTATGCAGAAATAAATATGTGTATGTGGCTGAAATTTTCAAGATATCCAATATAAAAATATAAAATTTCAATAATATGTTGATTTTTATTATAAAATAATTTTTATCTCCAGGCTTGTTGTTTCCTTCTAAATCCTCTATGTTGGAGACATCATCGCACGTGACAAGTGCAGGGAGTATTAAAAGAAAATGATCGATTTATATTACTGGGGCACCCCGAATGGCCACAAAATCAGTATAGCCCTGGAAGAAATGGGGCTGGAATATCAAATTATTCCCATCAATATTCTAGAAAATGACCAGTTCCAGTCCGATTTTCTGGCTATTTCTCCCAACAATAAAATCCCGGCAATCGTTGATCAGAATGGGCCGAATGGTCAGCCCATTTCAATCTTTGAGTCAGGCGCGATCTTGCAGTATCTGGGTCGAAAAACAGGTTTGTTTTATCCAGTTGATGAAGTAAAGCGTGTTCAGGTGGAACAATGGCTGATGTGGCAAATGGGCGGTCTGGGACCAATGCTCGGACAAAATCATCACTTTAGCCGTTTTGCGCCTGAGCGGATTGCTTATGCAACAGATCGTTATGTCAATGAAAGCAAACGTCTGTATGGTGTGCTGAATAAACAGCTGGTCGGGCAGGAGTATGTGGCTGGCGAATACTCGATTGCCGATATGGCGATATTTCCGTGGTTATTGCGATATGACTGGCAGCAGATCAACCTGGAAGATTATCCTGAGGTTTCCAAATATATTGATCGCTTGAATGCACGTCCTGCAGTTCAGAAAGCGCTGGCGATACAGGTCAGTTAAGCTGTAGCCTTTATGCTAAAATAGTCTTAAGCAAATAAAGCCACCCTTACGGTGGTTTTTTATTGGATGGATATATGAACGATTTTCTTCTGAACTTTACCAAGATTATTGAAAGCAATACCCGAATTTACTGGAGTATCCTCTTTGGAATTGCTGCATGTTTGGTGCTTTATATTGCTGAAATTGTGCATATTGATCAGGTGATTGCAGCCTTGAATACCAAAGATCAGCAAATTCTCCGTGCAGCGATTGAACCCATTACTCAGCAGTATAAAGGGGGGCGGATTATTGTCATGGTAGCAGCAGTAATTTGGTCGAGTTGGGAATACAGCAAAGCCAAGAAAAAGTTGGGTTTGAGCCGTTAATAGCTGTATGAGTCTGTTGCTGCTATTTCTGTCGGCCTTTGGTGCAGCGACCTTATTGCCTTTACAGTCTGAAGCTGTTTTGCTGGGGCTTTTAGTGCAGAACAAGCAGCATGCAGTGCTGTTAATTGCGGTGGCCAGTCTGGGGAATATTCTGGGGTCGTGTGTGAACTGGTATCTGGGCCTCAAGATTGAACATTATAAGAATAAAAAGTGGTTTCCGGTTTCGGCAGACAAGATGCTCAAGGCGCAAACGACCTATCAAAAATATGGTTACTGGTCTTTACTGCTGAGCTGGGTGCCTATCATTGGTGATCCGATTACCCTGATTGCGGGACTATTAAAAGAAAACTTCGCCCGTTTTCTGCTGATGGTCAGCATCGCTAAAATTGGACGTTATCTGTTTGTCTATGCGGCCTTTGCCTTGTTCTAAGTCTGAAGCTATTTTCTTGATTCAGTCTTGGATATTATTTCAGAGCGAAATCATTCTTTAAATTCGCTTATTGGGTGAAGATGCTTTTGTTTTAAACAAAGATGCTTTAGAATACTCGCTCCCTTACCTGCAGGTCGTTTTGTAATGGTGCAAACGAGCCGAACAGGTGTTCAAAAGAGGTTGTTATGCCTAAGATGAAAACTCGCCGTGGTGCAGCTAAACGCTTTAAAGCGACTGCTAACGGTTTTAAGCGTAAACAAGCGTTCAAACGCCACATTTTGACCAAAAAATCTGCTAAGCGTATTCGTCAATTGCGCGGCTGTGTAATGGTTCACGTAAGTGACGTTGCTTCAGTTCGTCGTATGTGCCCGTACATCTAAGGAGATTATAAATGGCTCGTGTAAAACGTGGTGTACAGGCTCATCGCCGTCACAAAAAAATTCTTGCTCGCGCTAAAGGTTACTATGGTGCTCGTTCACGCGTTTACCGCGTAGCGTTCCAGGCGGTAATCAAAGCTGGTCAATATGCTTACCGTGACCGTCGTCAGAAGAAACGTCAATTCCGCGCTTTGTGGATTGCACGTATCAACGCTGGTGCTCGTCAAAATGGTTTGTCGTACAGCCGTATGATCGCTGGCTTGAAAAAAGCTCAAGTGATTATCGACCGTCGCGTACTTGCTGACATCGCTATGCATGACGCAGTTGCGTTTGCTGCTTTAGCTTCTAAAGCTAAAGATGCATTGGCTGCATAAGTCTTTATGACTTGAAAAAGACCGCTTTTAGCGGTCTTTTTTATGCTTAAATAAAAGTAGTCATTTTAAATATTATTTAAAAATCAGTATTGTAAATCCTATATTTTTTAGTCATTGTTAAATTGCATAATCAAAAATAAGGCTTAAAAATAATGATTCGACTTGCCACTCAACAGGATGTCCTGCCGATTGCTCAAGTGCACGTACAAAGCTGGCGTGAAAGCTATAAAAACATCATCAAACAAGAAATTTTAGATGCATTATGTGTAGAGCAAAGAGCCGCCTTGTGGCGTTCTGTTCTTGAAGGGGCGAATCGACGGGTATTTGTCTATGAAGAAAATGCTCAGGTGCTGGGCTTTGCTGCTTTCAATTTTCCGGTAGATGCACCCATCAGTGAATTGAGAGCACTTTATTTGCTTCAAAATATTAAAGGTCGCGGCATTGGACGTGATTTGGTTCAATTGGGTCTGGGCTTAAGTCGAGAAAAATCCTATCAGCATATGCAATGTAGCGTATTGAACCTGAATTCCAGTCGTTATTTTTATGAAAAGACCGGCGCCTATTTTGTCAGTGAAGGAGATGCCAGTGATCTGGGTGAGAATCTTAAAGATTTATATTATCAGTGGGACATTTAATTTTTGAAGACTCTGGGCAAGCTGGCTCAACGTAGAAAAATCTAAACCCTGGAAAAAGACGATGGGAAATAAATCAGCCCTTGCACTGTAGGGCTGATTTATCCTTTTATCTCAATATCTCCAC
The DNA here is from genome assembly GCF_001647535.1 of Acinetobacter sp. SFA. Classification (NCBI taxonomy): domain Bacteria; kingdom Pseudomonadati; phylum Pseudomonadota; class Gammaproteobacteria; order Moraxellales; family Moraxellaceae; genus Acinetobacter; species Acinetobacter sp. SFA. The sequence goes on from NZ_LSZI01000016.1 coordinate 323,521, forward strand.
CAGTCAATCAAAAGGGCATTTCCGGGCGATCAGCATAAATAACAGCTTTGGTCTCATTCCGACAATGCTGCAATTTTCAGACAGCTGCTTGACCTTAATTCCATCATAGGTTGGATAATCAAAACCTATCACAAAATCTTCAGCATTATTTCAAGCTGATGTCTGCTCCTGAGTATCAACGTCTCTATTGAATTCTGCCCGGGATGTAAGCTTTTCTGGCAAAATGTTAAAGGCCGAAATAGTAGCCAATCAGACAGATAATCACGGTAATCACAATTAAGGTCAGCACATTTGCAGACGAACTGGATTTTCCTGGGTCCTGAGGTTTTTCTGCTTTAGAAATTTTTGGTGAGCGGTCTTCGGTACTCATACCCACAAATGGATCAGGCGCAACTTTAGGTGTTAGCTGTGCCGTTTTATAGTGGTTGGCGACTTTGCTGATGAATTTAGCACTTAAATCATCAATTTTTTGCGAAAAATGTCGCAGGTTAAGTTGCTGCTCCGGGCTGAGTACTTCGCCATCTGCACGATAGGGATGCTGGATTTTCGTTTGAATAAAGTCATTTAAGGCATCTAGGCGGTACAAAGTCTGGTGAGCATAATCCGCTGAATAGTCAGTGGGAATTAAGGCCAAATGACTTTCGTTATCGGCCTGAATGGCAGGCATGGTGCCGTAATAGGGCAAATTGGTATACGCTGGTTCGGTAAAATCTTGGGCAAGGCTACTTTCAAACAGTTCATGATCGGTATAAGCCTGGATATCATCCCAGTTTGGGGCTTCCAGATCGACATCAATGCGCTTGGCCAGTTTAGGATTTAACTCATAACACCAGAAAGTTTCATGGCGTAAAGGGGACTGCTGTGATTTAGGAGCTTCGTAATCATTGTCTGCGCTGTACCATTCAGGCAGTTCCTTGCCGATGATCCAGGCTGTTTTGGTTTTGGCACCATGACTGACAATAAAATGCGCCAGTGGTAATAGCTCGACATTGGCATTCGGATTTTTTTCATCAATCAGTAAATCAGAGCGATGCAAGCTCAGTCGGCGTACGCCTTGTTTTTTCAGGCCTTCCAGCCAGATCTGAAAATGCTGAGCCAGCAGGTGTTGTGACATCAGATCCCGAAAGGCAAACTGATGCTGATTAAAAATGGCATGTTGAATCCAACGATTGAAACTCAGGCCCTGAGACAAATATTCATTGCCATAAGTGACCAGGGTCAGTTGCTGTTTCCAAATTTGATCGAGTGCCATAGTGATTTGATCTGATTGATATTGTGTTTATCTTATACTTTTTATATTTAATCATGCCAATCTAATTTTCCTTAAAACGCATCTTCATCAAAGTGTCTAAAAACTGTTAGAATGTGGGGTTTTTAAAATATTTTTTAACCTGTTGCTTTGAGAGTTACTATGTCACTGGAAGCCCTGACCACTGAAGCGCTCGCTGCGATTGCAGCAGCTCAAGACCTTGCTGCACTTGATCAAGTACGAGTGCAATTTACGGGGAAAAAAAGCCAGCTCGCGGAACAATCTAAGTCGCTTGGTAAAATGGATCCTGAAGAACGTAAAGTCTTCGGCGCACAAATCCATGCTGTACGTGAAACCATTACCGCTGCATTGACATCACGTCAGGCAGAACTGCATAAAGCTGCCTTAGAACAAAAACTGGCAAGCGAAACCATTGATATTACTTTACCAGGTCGTGGTCAGCAGGTGGGCAGTATCCATCCAGTGACCCAAGTGCAAGAGCGTATTTGCCAGTTCTTTACCAAGGCAGGTTTTACGGTTGCAACAGGTCCTGAAGTTGAAGATGACTATCACAACTTTGAAGCACTGAACATTCCAGGTCATCACCCAGCGCGTGCTATGCATGATACTTTCTATTTTGATGTGAACCATTTGCTGCGTACGCATACGTCTGGTGTGCAGATTCGTACCATGGAAACCCAGCAGCCACCAATCCAGATCGTGTGTCCAGGCCGTGTTTACCGTTGTGATTCGGATCAAACCCACTCGCCGATGTTCCATCAGATCGAAGGTTTATACGTGGCTGAAAATACCAGCTTCGCGGAACTGAAAGGTTTGCTGATTAACCTGCTGAACGAATTCTTCGAAAAAGATTTGAAAGTACGTTTCCGTCCATCTTATTTCCCGTTCACCGAGCCAAGTGCGGAAGTGGATATTATGGATGAACGGGGTCGCTGGCTGGAAGTACTGGGCTGCGGTATGGTGCATCCGAATGTGCTGCAAGCTGCAGGCATTGATCCTGAAAAATACAAAGGCTTTGCTTTTGGTCTGGGTGTTGAACGTTTTGCAATGCTGCGTTATGGCGTGAATGACTTACGTATGTTCTTCCAAAACGATGTGCGTTTCTTACGCCAGTTTGCTTAAAAACAAATTTATACCTCTCCCTAACCTCTCCTAAAAGGAGACGGGTGTCTAGATATGACATAGGGCTCTCCCTCTTTGGAAGAAAGTGGGAGTTAGAGGGGATTCTAGAGATTTGAATTACAGGTTTTATATCAATGAAAATTAGCGAAAATTGGCTACGCACATGGGTCAACCCAGCCATCGATAGCGAAAAACTTTCTGATCAATTGACCATGTTGGGTCTGGAAGTGGATGAGCTTGCACCTGCAGCAAAAGCATTTACTGGTGTAGTGGTTGGTGAAGTCCTGACAGTAGAACAGCATCCAGATGCTGACCGTTTACGTGTGACTACTGTCAATATCGGTTCAGGTGAGCCACTGCAAATTGTATGTGGTGCGCCAAACGTACGTGCCGGCATGAAAGCGCCAGTTGCGACCATTGGTGCAGTACTTCCAGGCGATTTCAAAATCAAGAAAGGCAAGCTACGTGGTATCGAGTCACAAGGTATGCTGTGCGGCGCTTCAGAAATCGATTTGGAAGATAAAATCGATGGTCTTTTAGAGCTGCCTGCAGATGCACCGGTTGGCGTCAATATCCGTGAATATCTGGATCTTGATGACAACGTGATTGACATCAGCATTACGCCGAACCGTGGGGACTGCTTCAGTATTCGCGGGATCGCACGTGAAATTGGGGTGATCAACCAATTGCCAGTGACTGCCCCTGAAATTAAAGAAGTAGCTGCGACTATTAGCGACGAAAAGAAAGTCGTTGTGTCGACTGAAGGCTGCCCACGCTACTTGGGTCGTGTGATCAAGAACGTAAATACCAAAGCGCCAACCCCTGAATGGATGGAGCGTGCATTGGCGCGTTCAGGTATCCGTCAGCACAGCATTCTGGTCGATATTACCAACTATGTGCTGATGGAGCTGGGTCAACCGCTACACGCATTTGATGGCGGTAAAGTGAAAGGTGCGGTACATGTACGTCAAGCGACGGAAGCTGAAAAGTTAGTTTTGCTCAATGAACAAGAAGTTGAACTTAACGAAAAAGTGATGGTGATTGCAGATGATGAAAAAGCATTGGCCATTGCCGGTATTATGGGCGGCTTGTCTTCAGCAGTCAGCGATGCAACCACTGAAATTTTCCTAGAATCTGCATTCTTCGCGCCACTGCATATTGCCGGTCGTGCACGTAGCTTTGGCTTGCATACCGATGCTTCTCAGCGTTATGAACGTGGTGTCGATTTTGAATTGCCATTGATCGCTATGCACCGCGCATCACAATTGATTGCGGAACTTGCCGGCGGTGAGTTCGGGCCAATTACGGTTGCAGAAAATGCAGCCCTATTGCCAACACGCGATGCAATTGAGTTGAATCAAGCCCAAGTGGATCAACTGCTAGGTTATAGTGTTGACTCAGCGTTCATTACTGATGCTTTAACCCGTTTAGGGTGTGAAGTCACAGTAAAAGCAGAAGGTGAGTGGTCTGTAGTGCCGCCATCACATCGTTATGATATGGTGATTTACCAAGACTTGATTGAAGAAGTGGCTCGTATTCATGGTTATGACAATATTCAAATCAGTTTGCCTGTGATTGATGTGAAGCTGGCCAAATATCAAGATCAATTCGAATTGGGCCAACTTCGTCAAACCGCGGTAACTTTGGGTTACCAAGAGGCAATCAGTTTTAGTTTTGCAGACCTAAAACTTGAAAAGCAACTTAATTCTCATGTGAAACCTTTAGCATTAGCGAATCCAATTTCAAGTGATTTAGCGGTAATGCGTTCAACCTTGCTCTCTAGCCTGATTCCTTGTGTTCAATACAATATCAATCGTCAGCAAAGTCGGGTACGTTTCTTCGAGCTAGGTCTGCGTTTTGACTATCAAGAAGCGAACAGTATTCATGATTTAAAACAGATTCCAACCTTTGCCCTGATTGCAACGGGTGCACGTACCCCTGAGTCTTGGCATGGCAAGGCACAGCCAATGGACTTCTTTGACTTTAAGGGCGATATAGAGGAAATTCTGGCTGCTGGTCGTGTCAAAGTGGAATATATACGTTCAGAGCGTAGCTGGTTGCATCCAGGACAATCCGCAGAGATTCTCGTGAATGGTCAATCAATTGGTTACTTGGGTCGTTTACATCCCTCACTTGAAGACGAGCTTGATCTGGCAACCACATGGGTAGCAGAATTGGATCAAGCGGCTGTTTTGCAAACTTATGTATCTAATTTTACAGAATTATCACGTTTTCCATCGGTTCGACGTGATATTGCTCTTTTAATTAATGATAAGATTAATGTTAGCGAAATTCAGGGACTTATCGAAAAAACAGGCGGAGAGCTTTTAGACTCAACTTGGTTGTTCGATGTGTACACTGGACAAGGAGTAGAAGAAGGGAAACGCTCACTGGCATTTGCACTTCTCTGGCAGCATCCAAGCCGTACACTGGAAGATGCTGAAATTAAATCAGGTATGGATAATATCCTTCAAGTGTTAGAAAACACTTACCAAGCGACATTGAGGGCTTCATGACAGCACTAACTAAAGCAGAAATGGCTGATCATTTAAGTGAGCTCACGAGTTTAAACCGTCGTGAAGCAAAACAAATGGTTGAGTTGTTCTTCGATGAGATTAGCCAGGCGCTAATCTCAGGCGAGCAAGTAAAACTTTCGGGTTTTGGTAATTTTGAGTTGCGTGACAAGCGTCAACGTCCAGGCCGTAACCCGAAAACGGGTGAAGAGATTCCGATTTCTGCACGCCGTGTAGTGACCTTCCGTGCGGGACAGAAGTTTCGTCAACGTGTGGGAAATGAGCAGATCAACTGATCTGCTTTTTTTAAATTCTGCTATTTTTTAAATTTCAGTATTTAAAATAAAAAAAGAGAGCCCAAGGCTCTCTTTTTTTATACTGAATAATCTAAAAGATTATTGAGCAGCAGCTTCAGAAGCAGCAGTAGCGTCAGCAGCAGCGTCAACAGCAACAGCAGCAGCAGCGTCAGCTTCAGCAACAGCAGCAGTTTCAGAAGCAGCAACTTCAGAAGTAGATTCTACAGCAGCAGCGTCAGCAGCAGCTTCAGCTTCAGATGCAGCTTCTACAGCTTCAGATGCAGCTTGGTTAGCGTCAGCAGCAGCGTCGTCAGCTTTTTTAGCACAACCAACGAAAGCTAAAGTAGTAGCAACTGCAGCAGCAATAGCGATTTTTTTGAATAACATGGCATCACTCTCTAAAAATTGAGATTAAAAAAAACCTAAGTTAGTCTGTTAAGTGCTTTTATTATTCCTAATTATGTTAGGTACTAACAATGCAGGAGCAGTCTAACTGGTCTGCAAATATGCTATCACTGCGCCTTTTTAAATGCTACTAGCAAGGCTTAAAAAAGTACTGAAATATGCTAAAAAGTAAGAAGTTTTTAACAGAAAATAACAATGGAATGAAACATTTAGATTGGAGAAAGGCTTGGTAAGTTTTTAAAAGTTATACAATTTTTAATCTGATTATTTTATTAATCAAAAACTTAAAAATAAGTTTACATAAATAGAGCTCGATTGTTTCATTGTGTAATTCATGTCAACTTAAAAAAGGCCACCGCTTAGGTGACCTTTCATTTGAAATTTTAATTTGAAGCTTTACGTTTCATCTGATCAAAGAAATCATCATTGGTTTTGGTTTCTTTCATACGGTCCAGCAAGAATTCCATTGCCGCCAATTCATCTTGCGTATGCAGCAGCTTACGCAGAATCCAGACCTTACGAAGATTATCTTCTGACATCAGGCGCTCTTCACGACGAGTACCAGATTTCTTGATGTTCATTGCAGGGAAGACGCGTTTTTCAGCAATACGGCGATCAAGGGTAATTTCCTGGTTACCTGTACCTTTGAATTCTTCGTAGATCACTTCATCCATTTTACTACCAGTTTCAATCAGGGCAGTAGAAATGATGGTTAGAGAGCCACCTTCTTCAATATTACGTGCCGCACCAAAGAAACGTTTGGGACGTTCTAGGGCATGTGCATCCACACCACCGGTTAATACCTTACCTGATGAAGGGATCACGGTATTATAGGCACGTGCCAGACGGGTAATTGAGTCAAGCAGAATCACCACATCTTTTTTATGCTCAACTAGACGTTTCGCTTTTTCAATGACCATTTCTGCAACCTGAACATGGCGCGCAGGTGATTCATCAAAGGTAGAAGCCACGACTTCACCGCGAACCGTACGTTCCATTTCGGTTACTTCTTCTGGACGTTCATCAATTAACAGAACGATCAGGATGACTTCAGGATTATTGCGAACGATCGATTGAGCAATGCTTTGCAGCAGCATGGTTTTACCGGCTTTCGGCGGAGCCACAATAATTGAACGTTGGCCTTTACCAATCGGTGCGACTAAGTCGATCACACGCGTGGTTAAATCTTCAGTGGTACCATTGCCTAATTCCATCACCAACTGTTCAGTCGGGAATAATGGCGTAAGGTTTTCAAACAGAATCTTATTACGTGAGTTTTCAGGAGTGTCGTAGTTAATCTGGTTGACTTTAAGTAAGGCAAAATAACGTTCGCCTTCTTTTGGTGGACGAATGGTGCCGGTAATGGTGTCGCCAGTGCGTAGGTTAAAACGACGAATTTGAGAAGGGCTGACATAGATATCGTCAGGGCCTGCTAAATAAGAACCTGCGGCTGAGCGTAAAAAGCCAAAACCATCTGACAAAATTTCTAGAACGCCATCACCAAAAATCTCTTCGCCATTCATTGCATGACGTTTTAAGATGGCAAAAATAATGTCTTGCTTACGGTTACGGGCCATACCTTCAAGGCCCATAAACTCGGCAATCTTGATGAGTTCGCCAATCGGTTTTTTCTTGAGTTCGGTTAAATTCATAGGTGGTCAGATAGAATCAAAGTTCTGAGGTACAGGTTGGAAAGGGAGTAACATTCGGCCGCATACAAGCATTCAAACGAAAGCCATTGAATTTGAAAAAGAACAATTCAGAGATCTGTTTGAGTGTTTCAAAGAAAAATGTGAAAAACAATTTCTATTGCCGAGCGGCATCTTATGTAATGTGTCTTGTAAGAAATTGGCAGGATTTAGGATCCTTTATCTCTTGAGTAGCAAATATAAGAGAAAATGCTGACTTTGTCAATTTATAGCCGAAAAAAATACGCGAGCATAAGTCGCGTATTTTTTTACTAAAAAATGATCTGCTTAGATATTGTCATCAATAAATGCAGTCAGTTTAGATTTTGGTGCAGCACCGACTTGAGTCGCAACAACTTCACCATTTTTGAACATCAGCAAAGCCGGGATGTTACGAATGTTGAAATTTACAGCAGTTTGTTCGCAAGAAGTTACGTCAACTTTCACGATTTTAACCTTGCCTTGATATTCATCAGCAAGTACTTCTAGTACAGGTGCAATTGCTTTACATGGTGCACACCAACCTGCCCAGAAGTCGACCAGTACAGGAACGTCTGATTGAAGAACGTCTGCTTCGAAGTTTTCGTCAGTAGTGTTTACGATGTTGCCAGACATGGAATGTGCTCCAGATTAATATTTTAAAGATAACTAATTATTAGTATTACATAGCCATCTTTAACAATGTAGGGGAATCTGTAAATTTTCAATGCTTAATGTTATTTTGTCTAATGGATGATCACGATAGTGATGATCGTGTCTCACTATTATTCCCGATGCATAAAAAGAATAAGGCATAAAAATGTCGTTACAAATGGCTTTTAAATTGCATGCATGTGAATTACTCTAAGCACAATTCGTTAAAGGTTTATTTCTGGAATGTCTGACTTTTTGATTGATGAAGAATTACTTGCCGCCATCGATATGGGATCAAATAGCTTTCATTTGGCCATCGCTCGGGTGGATCATGGCGAAGTGAAGAAAGTGGCATCAATGTCAGAAAAAGTTCAGCTTGCCGCAGGACTAGACGAAAATAAAAATTTAACGGAAGCCGCACAGCAACGCGGTTTGGCCTGTCTGGCCCGTTTTGTCGGGCGTTTAGGTGCGGTTCAGCCGAACCGCTTGCGGATCGTGGCAACAAATGCTCTAAGGCAAGCCAAAAATGGCCATGAGTTTATCCAGAAAGCCGCAGAAATTTTGCCGAAACCGATCGAAATTATTGCCGGCCGTGAGGAAGCCCGCCTGATTTATCTGGGGGTATCGCATACCATGGCCAATAGCGGCCGTCGTCTGGTGGTTGACATCGGCGGTGGTTCGACTGAGCTGATTATCGGTGAAGAGTTCGAGCCTATTTATACTGAATCAGTACAGATGGGCTGCGTAGCCTTTACTAAGGCCTATTTTCAGGATGGGGAAATCAGTGCCAAAGCTTTTGACAAAGCAGTCACTGCGGCACGTAAAGAAATTTCTGGAATTGCCAATACCTATAAATCTGCCGGTTGGGATGCTGTCGTCGGATCGAGTGGTACAATTAAAGCCTGCCGCCAAATCTGTATTAATATGGGATGGAGCAATGATCGCGAACAGCTGACGCGAGAAGGCCTGGAAAAGCTTAAAGATAAGCTGCTCAAATATAAATATGTCTCGGATATGGAATTCGAAGGTCTGAAAGAGGATCGCCGTGCAGTTTTGCCGGCAGGAATTGCCATTTTATATGCGGTCTTTGATGTGCTGGATATTGAGTATCTGACTTATTCTGATGGGGCATTACGTGAAGGTGTCATGTATGACCTGTTAGGCCGTTTTAAACATGAAGATATCCGTGATCGTTCAGTCCATGCCCTGATTGGTCGTTATAATGCCGATGCCAAGCAGGCAGAACGTGTAGTACAAACGGCGCAAAAACTGTTTGATGATGTCGCAGCTGATCTGGGTCTGAATAGTGATGATAGTGACCTACTCCGTCGAGCCGCGTATCTCCATGAAATCGGTCTGGCGATTAGTCATAGTGGTTATCATCGTCATGGTGCCTATTTACTGCAGCATTCTGACATTGCCGGTTTTTCACAGGTTGATCAGAATCATTTGTCACATTTGGTCGCGCATCATCGGCGTAAATTGCGCACTGATGCCAAGCATGACGTGATGAAAGTGGGTGGAACTAAACTTTTACAGCTGTGTTTACTGCTTCGTCTGGCGGTTTTGGTCAATCACAGCCGTAGCGATGAGATGCTTCCTGCCATTGAACTCAAGGTCAAGAATGCGCAACAATGGCAGCTCAGTATTTCGGGTGATGCCAAACAATGGCCATTATTGATTGCTGAACTGCATGATGAACAGTTGCAGTTTAAAAATTGGGAGATTGAGCTCTCGGTTCTATCTGAACAATTTGTTAATTAATACCTTTATAGGGATGAAAACGGTTGACCTATGAAAAATAAAGCTACCCCATCAAAAGCATGGACGACAGTACAGATTGCTCGTCATCCAGAACGTCCACAATTTCTGGACTATGTTGGTGAAATATTCACTGAGTTTGATGCTTTACATGGTGACCGTCTCTATGGTGATGATGGTGCAATGATCGGTGGCCTGGCACGTTTTGATGGACAGCCAGTGATGATCGTAGGTCAGCACCGTGGTCGTAGTACCCGTGAAAAATTACAGCATAATTTTGGCATGAGTAATCCGGAAGGTTACCGTAAAGCACAACGTCTGCTAGATATGGCAGAACGTTTTAATCTGCCTGTTTTCACCTTTATTGATACCATGGGTGCCTACCCAGGTGTAGGTGCAGAAGAACGTGGTCAGGCTGAAGCCATTGCAACTAGTCTGGCGCAACTGTCTAACCTGAAAGTACCTGTAATTGCGACTGTCCTGGGTGAAGGCGGTTCTGGTGGTGCACTCGGTATTGGCGTAGCTGACCGTGTAGTAATGCTCTCTCATAGTATCTATTCGGTGATTTCACCGGAAGGTTGTGCCTCTATTCTATGGAAGACTGCAGAAAAAGCGGAACAGGCCAGTGAAGCCTTAGCCTTGACTGCAGAAAAACTGCAGAAGATGGGTATTGTAGAATATGTGGTGGATGAGGGTGAAGGTGCTCATTTAAATCCGGATCAGGTCATGAACAGCTTGAAAGCGGTACTGAAAGAAGCCTTAAATGAACTGCAAGCTATGGAACCACAAGCACGATGCGAAGCACGTTACCAGCGTTTAATGAAGTTTGGCAGCGACAATTTAGGTCTGGCATCTTAAAGCAGCTGCAGGAATTTCCTGCAGGAACAAAATTTCTCATCGGATGCAGTGGCGGCGTAGATTCTATGCTGCTTCTGCATCTGATGTTTTTTTTGTGCCCGGGAAAAATTCGGGCAATCTATGTGGATCATCAGCTGCAAAGTATCAGCAGTGCATGGGGCACTTTTGTCCAGCAGCAGTGTCAGCAACTGGATATTCCCTGCATCCTCCAGCCCGTTCATGTGGCTCATGGTAATCTGGAACAGCAAGCGCGTAATTCACGTTATCAGGCCTATCTACAACATTTACAGCAAGATGAAGTTCTGGTGCTTGGACATCATCAGCAGGATCAGGCGGAAACCTTGATGCTGCGTTTATTGTCTGGCACGGGCGTGGATGGTTTGGCTGCAATGAAACAGCTGGATATACGAGAAAATCTTACGATTTGGCGGCCACTGCTGGATGTTTCCCGTGAGCAGATTTGCCAATGGGCATCGGATCTGAATGTTCAGAATATTGAAGACCCGACCAATCAGGACATACATTATGACCGGGCTTGGGCCCGTCAAACTCTTTGGCCGATGTTAAGTGAACGTTATCCTAAAATGCAGTCTGCCCTGGTACGTACCAGCGAGCTGATGCAGGATGCACAGCATATTCTGCAGGAAGTGCTGGAGCAGGATTTACAATGCTGTGGCAATGCCGAAAGTCTGAATTTATCTGCATTTTTAAACCTATCTAAAGCCCGGCAGCGCCAACTACTTTCTGTCTGGATGAAAGGAGAAGGGCAATATCGTCCTTCTCTAGAAATGGTTGAGCGAGTACAGAATGAAGTAATTGCGGCAAAACTGGATGCGCAGGCAGCTTTACATTGGCAAGGCTTTTATTATGTGCGTTATCAGCAGCATTTGCATCGTTTAAAAGCTGAGGTCTATCGGGCGGATCAGCAACCGAAGCTAGCTGAGCAGCAGATTATTTTACGTGAACAGGATCAGGTTCAGCTGCCTTCAGGACAATTTAAGATTCAAACAGCTACTTTCGGATTATCTGCCGCCTTATTCGGTCAACGCTTATATTTGCGCACACGCAAAGGTGGGGAGAAAATTCATCTGCATGGCCGGATTGGACACTGGCCTCTGAAGAAAGCCATTCAGGAAGCGCAAATATTTCCATGGACTCGGCATACTATTCAAATATTAAGCACAGATAATGTTATGCTAGGCGTGTTTACACCTAAAGGATTTTGGTTAGCTCAATCTGCATATTGTGAAGCAGGGGGGTGGCTACCCATTTCGGTTTCTTCAACTTTAGAATTCAACGACGAGCATTAAACATGAGTGCAGCTTTAAATTGTAATATTGGCTTTATTGGTGGCGGTAATATGGCTCAAGCCTTGATTGGCGGGCTGATTTCACGGGGATTGCCACCAACACGTATTACAGTTTCTGATCCGGTCGAGAAAGTACGTTCACTGCTTGCAGAAAAAGAAGTGAATGTCACCGATGATAATCGTGCTGCCATCAAAAATGCGGATATTGTCGTGTTTGCAGTCAAACCACAGGTATTAGCTGAGGTATTGAAACCATTACAGGGTTTGCTGGACGGCAAGCTGATTATTTCGATCGTTGCGGGTGCCGAGATTGCAACATTGTCTGCACTATTGGGGACTGACCGTATTGTCCGTGTCATGCCAAATACACCAGCACTCGTACAAACCGGTGCACATGGTCTATTTGCTAAAGATGAAGTAAAGGCAGAAGATCGTGAGCTGGCGAGTCAGGTTTTAGCTTCTACCGGCCTGACAATTTGGGTAGACTCTGAAGCTCAGATTGATGCGGTCACTGCAGTATCTGGTTCGGGACCTGCTTATTTTTTCTATATGATGGAAAGTATGATTCGTGCTGGCAAGAATTTAGGTCTGGATGAAAAAGTAGCCACAGCACTCACTTTGCAAACGGCTTTGGGGGCGGCACAAATGGCCATCACCAGTTCAAATACACCGGCTGAGCTACGTAAAAACGTCACCTCTCCAAATGGAACGACTCAGGCAGCACTAGAAGTGTTCGACCGTGCGCAAATTTCTCAGAATATTCAGGCAGCACTTGCTGCTGCGCAAAAACGCAGTCAGGAACTGGCTCAAGAGCTCAGTGAAAGCAGCAAATCTTCAGTTTAATTTTTAGGAAAGTTCAAGTATGGGTGCAAATTCTGCGCTAATTTTTGGCATTATCATTAACGTCGCGATTTTGCTCGTATTCTTCCGCTTTTTAATGCAATTGGCTGCGGTAAGTCCTTACAATCCCGTCGTTCTGTCTACCGTCAAAGCAACCAAAATTGTAGATGTATTCGGGCGTATTTTCCCGACGATGGGCAAAGGGCGGGTTAATACTGCGGCATTGGCACTTTTAGTGGTGCTGTATTTGCTGAAAATTTTCGGTATGATGTATCTGTCGGGTGGCATGCCGAATGGTCCTGTGCATTTGCTCATTCTGACTTTTGTCACCATGATGCAGGATTTGATCCGTTTCTGTCGTTACTTGATTTTCGCTACCATTATTTTAAGCTGGGTGGTGATGTTTACCCAATCCCGTTCACCTTATATTGAAGTAGTTCAGGAACTTGCCGAGCCATTACTGGCACCTTTCCGCCGGATTATGCCGAATATGGGCATGATTGACCTGTCTCCAATCCTGGCAATTCTGGCCTTGATTGTGATTGAAATGATCATGAACCAGGTGGCAATTGTATTGTTAACTGGTTTTTAATCTGAATGAAAAGAAAAGGACGCTGAGGCGTCCTTTTTTATTTGCTCCTTCCTTTAGAAAAGGGAGGTTGGGAGGGATTTGTTAAACTTCCCAAACCGTGAACAAGTTTTAATCGCTGTACAAGAAGAAGATGGGATATTAACCTCTCCCTAACCCTCTCCTGAAAGGAGAGGGGATACCTTTAACATAATATTGGTTTTCACTCTCTCCCAGAGGGAGAAGGGCTGGGGTGAGGAAACCCTTTAATGCGCCTCATCCCAGTTTTTGCCTTTACCGACTTCTACCACTAACGGTACAGAAATCTGTAGTACCGATTGCATCACTTCAGCCAGTTTAGGTGCCAGTTCATCGGCAATGTCTTCATCGACTTCAAACACCAGTTCATCGTGCACTTGTAGCAGCATTTTGGCCTGATCTTTTGGCAACATCTTGTCGACTTCAATCATCGCCATTTTAATGATATCTGCAGCCGAACCTTGTAGCGGGGCATTAATTGCGGCACGTTCTGCCGCTTTACGCACCATCATATTACGGGCATCGATATCTGGGGTATATAAACGGCGTCCGAGCAGGGTTTCAACAAAACCTTGTTCTAATGCAACCTGACGGGTACGTTGCATATACTCATAAATGCCCGGATAACGGTGGAAATACTGCTTGATATAATCCTGTGATTCCTGACGGGTAAAACCTAGCTGACGGATCAGACCAAACTCGGACATGCCGTAAAGTAGGCCGAAGTTGACGGCCTTGGCCTGACGACGCTGGTCATTGGTCACTTCTTCCAAAGGAATGCCCAAAACTTCCGCTGCGGTACGGCGGTGTACATCCTGACCATGAATAAATGCATCCAGCAGGGCTTCATCCTGAGATAAGTGGGCCATCAGACGCAATTCAATTTGTGAGTAATCGGCTGCCAGCAAGACACGGCCTTCAGGTGCCACAAATGCCTTGCGGATTTGACGGCCAATTTCGGCACGAATCGGAATATTCTGCAGGTTTGGATCAGTCGATGATAAACGGCCAGTTGCAGTCAATGCCTGATGATAACTGGTATGCACCCGGTGGGTATCAGGATTGGCCTGTTTGCATAAGCCATCGGTATAGGTACTTTTCAGCTTGGACAAACCACGATACTCCAGAATCAGCTGGGCAATCGGATGTTCAATTTTTTCCAGTACACTTTCACTGGTACTGTATTGTCCGGTGGTGGTTTTTTTACCGCCTTTTAGGCCCAGCTTTTCAAATAACACTTCACCGACCTGTTTAGGTGAGCTGACATTAAAGCTTTCACCGGCAATTTCCATAATCTGGTTTTCCAGATTTTGCATGGTGTTGGAAAATTCGCCCCCAAGCTGATCCAGAAAAGCAAGATCCAGTTCGATGCCGTTTTCTTCCATTTGCGTCAGTACACGTGCGACCGGAACTTCAATATTATGCAGAATATTCACCAGTTCAGGATGCGCCTGTAATTTGCTGCTCAAGACTTCATAAAGACGATAGGTAACATGTGCATCTTCTGCAGCATAATGCGCTGCAGTTTCAAGTGGAATCTGGTTGAAGGTCTTCTGTTTGGCACCTTTACCGGCTACCTGTTCATAAGTCGTGGTCAGATGACTCAAATACAGACGGGCCACATCATCCATGCCATGACGGGTTGCGACAGAATTCAGGACATAGGAAGCTAGCATGGTGTCGAAATACCAGCCTGCCAGATGAATGCCATGATTTTCTAGGACATGTGCATCATATTTCAGATGATGACCAATTTTCTTTACAGACTCATCTTCCAGAATTGGTTTGATTTGCGCCAGAATTACTTCACGATTCAGCTGCTCCGGTGCGCCTTCATAATCATGTGCCAAGGGAACATAATAAGCATCCTGCGCATCGAAGGCGACCGAGAAACCGACAATCTGTGCAATACGATAATCCAGACTGGTGGTTTCGGTATCAAAGGCAAAACGTTTTTCGGTACTTAAGCGCCCAAACAGTGTGTCCCAATCTTGTTGGCTTAATACCGTGTGATAGGTGGCTTGTCCTAACTGGTCATCACTGCTGGTCACAGACGCATGGTCTTCCAGAGGTTCTGGTACTGTAACCGCTTTGGCGTTAATAGATTTTGCCGCCTGCTTGTAGTTTGAATTATTCGGGTTGTTCGGGTGATCTAAGGACTGCAGCTGGTTACGGAATTCCAGCTCGGTGTATAAATGACGTAAGGTCTCGACATTCGGCTCACCCAGTTTTAAATCGTCATAACCAAAGTTAAGATCCAGATCGATGACAATACTGGCCAGTTGATGGTCCAGTGCAATGCCATCGACATGTTCTTTAATATTTTGACCGACTTTGCCTTTGATCTTGTCGACATTTTCTAAAATGCCACCAATCGAGCCATATTCGTTAAGCAGTTTTGCTGCAGTTTTGGCACCCACACCCGGCACGCCCATGATGCCATCCGATGCATCGCCCATCAGGGTCAGATAGTCAATAATCTGATTTGGCCAAACGCCAAACTTTTCAAACACGCCGTCGACATCCAGCGGTTTTTCTTTAAAGCTGTCTTCCAGGGTAACTTTTTCGGTCACCAGTTGCGCCATATCTTTATCGCCCGTAGAGATCAGCACCTGATGTCCCATCGCCTCGGCACGTTTGGCCAGTGTCCCGATAATGTCATCGGCTTCGGCACCCGGCAAGGTATGCAGCGGAATGCCCAAAGCACGGATCAAGGCATGCAGATAAGGAATCTGTTCGGATAATTCCGTTGGCATGCTGGGACGGTCACCTTTATAAATCGGTGACAGCTCATGCCGGAAGGTCGGTTCTGGGGTATCGAAAATCACCGCCATATGGGTCGGTTGGGTCCGGCGCATCAGTTTTTGAATAGCAGAAATCGCACCACGAATTGCATTGGTATGTAAACCGGTTGACGTGGTTAATGGTGGCAGTGCGTGAAAGGCACGAAATAAAAAGTAAGAGCCATCGACCAAGACAAATGGTGGCATGTAATCAATTCCTTATTCAAAATACAGCGCTATTGTACGTGATTTTTACCGCGCTCGCTGAGACGAGTCTGAGTTTACAGCTTAGCGAATATCGGCCGAAGATGAAATAAGCAGCACAAGCTGTTGTATGATGGAGCGATTCAGGAAAGAGAAATATAAGAATGGCTGCAGGACGGAATGAGTTGCGCATGATCTGGCTGATTACCCTGCTGATTGCCGGGATCAGCGCCTGGTATCTGGGTTATCAGATTGTGACTTATCTGTGTGGTTTGGGGTTTATCTTTAGCGTGATGCAATATGTCACTGCGGTAGAAGCACCGCTGAATCAATTGGCCGGACAGCAGCAGATGTCCTTGGAGCATAACTCTAAAGTTCCTTTATATATTTCTTCAATTACTGCCATTGTTGGTGGACTGGCTGAACTGGATTGGCTGATGGGCATCGGAATTACGGCATGGGTATTCTTTTTGCTCAGGTGGCTGCAACGTCTGGAAGGGCGTTTGATACAGCTGCAATCACAATCCCATTCTGACGATCCCTTACAGCGCTCACCGGATCGATCCAATTCTGTTCCATTCGTGAAAACTGAGCCTGCCCAAGAGGTAAATGACTCTCCTCATCTGGTAGATCAACTGCAGCGCTGGCTTTTCCAGGGAAATCCAGTCTTAAAAGTCGCGATTAGTATTTTGGTGATTGGGATTGTTTTGCTGCTGCGTTTTGCCACCGAGCACTGGCAACTCAGTCTGGCTGCAAAATTGGGCCTGGTTGCACTGGCAAGTGGGTGTATAGCAGGGCTGGGTTATCGCCTGATGCAGAAAAATCGGAGTTTTGCTCTGGCACTGGAAGGACTAGGTTTAGGTAGTCTGTTCCTGACCTTATTTTTTGCCTATTACAATCTGGTGATTCCCACGTTACCGTTGGCGACTTTGTTATTCCTCATTATTCTGATTATTACCCTGTATTTAAGCCTGAAACAGGAAAGCATCGAACTGGCTTTGATGGCTTTGCTGATTGCTTATCTGGCGCCGTTTACCTTGCCGACCCGCGATGCTTCTGCTGTTGAGCTGATCAGCTATTATCTGCTGATCAATATCGGGGTGGCAGTACTGAGCAGTTTCCGGCCATGGAAGATTCTCAATCAAATTGCCTTTTTAGTGACTGCGGTCGTGGGCGGGATATATAGCCTGATTCATGGTTATACATATGAGCGTTATGCCATGACTGCGCTGATTCTGGCACATAGTGCGCTGTTTATCTGGCTAGGTTTCCGCTTTAGCCAGTTGCTGGCACGACAGGATCTCTCACGTTTTCAGTTAAAACCGGTACTCGACTTGGCCTTGATTTTTGCCGCACCGATTACTGCTTATATTTTTCTGTATCTGATTCACTTTAATCAGCCCGATCAAAAACTCTGGCAAGCCGGTCTAAGTCTGTTGTTCGCAGGGGGCTTTGCCACTTGTTGGACTTTATTGCGCCAAAAACAAACGATTCAGCTTATTTCACAAAGTTATCTGAGTCTGATGCTGATTTTTCTGGCATTGGTGCCACCGATCTTATTGACCGAACAATGGAGTGTGGTTGGTTGGGCTGTGGAAGGGGTGCTAATTTATCTGTGGGCCTTAGAGAAAAATGTCTGGGTGGCGCATTATTTAAGTATGGGCTTATTGTTGATGGCCGGATTTAGCAGCCTGTATTATCTGGTCGAAATCAATCCCACACCGCGGATGATTTTCTGGATTTTGAGTCTGTGTTATGTGGCAGTGGTGGCGATCAGTCAGCTTAAAGAAAAATACCAGCAGCAACTGGATAGTCTGAGTGTCAGTTTTTTAAGTAGTTTAAGTGTTGCAGCCAGTTTAATGCTCTTTGCCTTGCTGGAAGATGAGTTTTCGAGTCAGCATGCCTATGTGCTGAGTTTATTCATCATCACACTGGGCTATGTGCTGTTGAATGAAATGATTCTGCGCAAAAATCAGCAATGGTCCTGGTTGCTACCGAAGTGGAGTGGTATCTCACCCTTGCTGGTCATTGCAGTGATTCTGACACTGGATCGTAGTCAAAATGCGGTGATTGTCTGGGATAGCGGTCTGGAGCGCGGGGTTTTTGCCCTTTCAGCTATATTACTGGCCATGCTGTGGCTCAGACCGCTGGCTGGTTTGCAGCTATCCAAAGAATGGATGAGTTTGGGCGTTTTTAGCAGTTTGGCTTTGGCCAGTCTGTGTCTGATCCCGAGCATGCCTTATTTCAGTATGGTGATCCTGCCTTTATTGTTTTGCCTGTGGTGCTATCGACAGGACCTGCAATCAGGCTGGCAGCAGCTTTGGCAAACCAAGTGTTGTTTATTGCTGATGGCCACTTGGCTGGTATGTTCACAGTTATTTAGTCAGCAAGCATTCCAGTATTACTGGTTGCCGATTCTGAATCCTTTTGACCTGATCAGTGTCGCCATGTTTGCCAGTTTTATCTGGATGCTGTTGCAACAGATTAAGGTTGGCCGTGATAAAGGCATGATCGCAGTCTTGATGGTGCTGAGCCTGTTATGGCTTTCCAGTTATATTGTTTTAAGAGCTTTGCATGTGTACCTGCAGACACCGTTTAATGAGCTGGCATTATGGAACAATGCAACAGTTCAGCTCAGTCTGACCATACTCTGGGTATTACTGGCTTGGATTACCATGTGGACGGCGACACTCAAAAAACTGAAACCGATGTGGATTTTAGGCGGCAGTATTCTGGTGATTGTGACCTTGAAGCTCGTACTATTTGACCTGTCACATATTGGCACCCTGACCCGGGTGATTTCCTTCTTGCTGGCGGGCGGGGTAATGCTGCTGATTGCGTATATTGCACCGATGCCAGAGAAAACTGATTGATTGAATCCTCTCCTCTAAAAAAGGAGAGGGAATCTAAGGATTATTTCAGACCAGACTCTCTTTTGAGAGCCTTGTCATTGGCGTATTGATCGATCTCTTCATTTTCTAGAGGGCGGGAAAGTGGAGGATCGACAAAGCCCATTTTTGGCACCGGAATTTCAATCTGGTTATCGACAAAGCCGTTTCGAATCCGTTCCTGCATTTCATCACGTACTTTCAGGTAGTTTTCCTGTTGGCACCACACCGCAAACAGCAGTTCAATCGAAGATTCACGGAACGCAGTAACGGTGACGGCCGGTTTCGGGTCGGCCAGAACCAGTGCATACTTGTTGGCAACGTCCAGCAGTACTTCGCGCACTTTGATAATATCTTCATGGAAATTGATTGCCAGAGTAATTGGAATACGCCGTATCGGAAATTTTGACAGGTTCTGCACTGGCGCCCGAATTAGCTGTTCATTTGGCAACCGTACATAAATATTATCTTGGGTCAAAAGTTTAACCGAGAGCAGGTCAATCGAAATCACTTCACCTTCAATGGTATGCCCACGAATCAAGGTAATCTGGATGGTATCACCGACTTCAAAAGAACCTTCACCAATCAGGAACAGACCACTGATCAGGTTGGATGCCGAGGTTTGTGAAGCGAAACCCAGTGCGACCGTTAGAATTCCGGCAGCGCCAAGGAAGACACTGAGTTTAAATCCGGCCTCTTTCAGGCTGGCCATCACAAATAGCAGGAAGATAAAATAGAAAATCCCGCGGCGCCAGACCAGTTTCTGATGGGCATTAAAACGTACCCCGATGGTCCGGATAAAGGTATTGGAAATAAAGCGTGCGATCAGGAAACCAATAAAGCACAACACCACCGCTACCAGAACTTCAGTCAGGCGGTCGGTATTGATACTGGTAAACACTCCCTTCAGGCTGTTGGTGACTTCGGTCGGAATATTTGAACTTGGCATCAGACGCCCTTAGAAAAATGAATCAAACATATTAAATAACGCACCTGCCGGATCGCGCGGTGGATGCAGATAGGCCACTTCACCAGCATTCGGCGGCGTGCGGTTTTCCACCCGAATCCGCGGTGGACGGTCCGAACTTTCATGCAAGACCCGGATTTGTGAGGTCCATAAGCGGCCGGTACTTTCACTATAAAATAAAGGTAGAGCCGGTACAGGAACATTCATCCGGTCAAAGCGCAATTGCTGGTTGCTGGTATTGTGAAATTCAATCGGTGTGACTGCACGAAAGGCCCGTGGATGTAACTGTTTCAGTTCAGTTCTGCCATCGACTGCAGTGGCATAGCAGATTTCCCCCGAACGGTGATTCGGTCCAAACCAGGTGTCTTTTGGCAAGATTACCGGTAAATCGAAAATGGGTGCACGCTGACCTTCGACAAAACCTGCAATCCATAAGGGAGTGCTGATGTAAAGCGTACCGCGTTGTCCGGCAGGAATATAAATCGGATCGACTGGCTTGATCACTACAGAGCGGTCTGCAAGACGTGGCATGAGTTGCAGTTTATTTTGTGTGGATTTGAACATATAGCGTTCAATTTTCACGGGCGGTGGAAAGGCAAAATTTGGATCATCAATCTGATGCCATTGCTGCTCATAATCGTATTGTACGGAAGGACGATAATATTCCAGTCGCCACTCCTGAATGCCTCGGGTCAGACGAAACAGCAAGGAGCCAAACTGCCAGGCTTTGGATTGATTTATTTCAAAATTCTGTTCTCCCCACCAGCGTATTTTCGCTATATTCGGGATTAATTCATCTTTATCTTGCGGCAATCTTGGCACCCTTTCTTGCTAAATCTTTGAAAACATACTTCACGCTGTCATATGCTTAGAGTACACTCAATTTAAATTTTTTCATCATTATTATAATTCGCGATGCAAGTACTTAAACAATTACAAATCCCATATGGCTTCGCCAAGCGCCATGGAGTGCTGTTGCGTTATGAGGGAGATCAGGCCTTTATTCTGCGTCGTGACAATACCTCCATGCTTGCGTTGCAGGAAGCTCGCCGTCTGCTCGGCTATCCGGCCCATTTTCAGCTGTGTAGCGAACAGGAATTTAACCAGTTGCTCAGTTCCAGTTTTGCCGGCGATAGCGGGGAATCACAACAGGTGGCTGCCGGCCTAGAAGATCATCCGGATTTACTCAGTCTGGCCGATTCCGTACCTGAAGCTGAAGACCTGATGGATCAGGAAGATGATGCGCCGATTGTGCGTCTGATCAATGCGCTATTATCCGAAGCAATTCGTGTCGGGGCTTCTGATATTCATATTGAATCTTTTGAGAAAAAACTGTCGGTGCGTTTACGGGTCGATGGCCAGTTACGCGAAATTGTCCAGCCACGTCGTGAACTGGCACCACTCCTGGTTTCACGGATTAAAGTCATGGCCAAACTGGATATTGCCGAAAAACGTATTCCGCAAGATGGCCGTATTTCCTTGCGTCTGGCGGGGCGTGAAGTCGATGTGCGTGTCTCTACTTTGCCATCTTCTTATGGTGAACGGGTGGTGATGCGTCTGCTGGACAAGCAGGCTGGCCGTTTAAACATGACCCATTTGGGCCTAATGAATAAGGACTATGATCGACTCAAGACCCTAGTGCATCGTCCACATGGAATTATTCTGGTGACCGGCCCGACGGGTTCGGGTAAAACCACCACCTTATATGCGGCACTTTCTGACCTGAATGATGGTTCCAAAAATATTCTTACGGCTGAAGATCCGATTGAATACCAGTTAGAAGGCATTGGACAAACGCAGGTCAATACCAAAGTGGATATGACTTTTGCCCGTGCGTTAAAAGCAATGCTGCGTCAGGACCCCGATGTGGTGATGGTCGGCGAGATTCGTGATCTGGAAACCGCAGAAATTGCGGTACAGGCTTCATTAACGGGGCATCTGGTGTTATCCACCTTGCATACCAATACTGCCATTGGTGCAGTGACCCGTCTTAAAGATATGGGAATTGAACCATTTCTGCTTTCAAGTTCCCTGATTGGCGTGATTGCACAGCGTCTGGTCAGAACCCTATGCCCACATTGCGCAACCTGGCGTGAAGCAGATGCTTTTGAGAAGAATCTGTTTGAACATATTGAACATCCCCAGGATTTAAAACTCCCTCAACCGCAAGGCTGTGAGCGCTGTGGCAATATGGGCTTTAGCGGGCGTACCGCAATTTATGAAATTGTGTCCGTCGATGATCATATGCGTCGTTTAATTCACGGCAATGCGGCTGAATATGAAATAGAAAGCTATGCCCGACAGTCATCAGGCTCCATTCGTGATGATGGTTTACGCAAAGTATTGGCAGGTAAAACTACGATTGAAGAAGTATTGCGAGTGACCAACGAAGCGGCGGACTAATCTTTTAATCTATTACTTTCATTATAAGGATCGTCAGGAATTTTGGGAATTTACCAAAGGCTGGCGATTTTTTCCATGAGCTGGGCACGAAATGGTGCAGTCGGATTGCCCGGATTACGCAAAGCTTCATTTTCATAAAAGTTCTGCCAAGTCTGACTCATTTCTAAAGTCAATCCTTCCTGTTTCATTGTTTCAACATCTGCCTGAGTGATATTGAAAAAACGGGCTTGCGCACCATCGGGACCTGTTCCCCAGCCGATAATTCCTTGACCAAATTCGGGTAAGTTCATGTTGTTTGGGGTAGGTGGAATGGGCAAGCGTTCAATCTCTGTATTGACCAGAGAATTTACCTGTGGGCGGATTTTTTCTGAGAGATGAAGATCTGCAAAAGAGGCGGTAGCAACGGTCAGTAAGAAAGAACTTAAAAGAACAGGTTTGAACATCAATATAAATCAGATAAATGCAAATAAGAATTATTATATATAATTTCTTAAGTTTTTGCTGTTGTTTTGAAAAGGAAGCTGGATGTTCAGGGAAAGTGAAGCAACTAAAAGTTGAAATTTATAATTGAAGCTTGGCTATCCTGAAACTCTTTTTCAGGATAGCAGTTAAGCAAAAAAGTTTAGGTAATGACGTTTAAGTTCACATCAATATTATTACGGGTCGCATTTGAATAGGGACAGACGATATGGGCAGCGTCTACCAGTTTTTGCGCTTCTTCCTGATCCATGCCTTCGAGATGAATATTTAAGGTCACTTCAATACCAAACCCGGTAGGAATCGGTCCAATACCGACATCACCTTCAATAAAAGCATCTTTAGTCATATTGAGCTTGTCGCGATTGGCCACAAACTTCATGGCACCCAAAAAGCAGGCTGAGTAACCTGCAGCGAACAGTTGTTCTGGATTGGTTCCACCGCCTGGGCCGCCCATTTCTTTGGGCACCGCCAATTGTACATCCAGAATCTGATCGTCAGAGGTCGCATGGCCATCGCGACCGCCGGTGGCTTTGGCATGTGCGGTATATACTACTTTTTCTAATGACATGAGATAAATTCCTGCTTATTTTTCATGGAGCTTTCATGCTCAGCTATTTCGCTCGAAGAATAAGCAGGGATTTTGTTATTTTATGCAAATATAAAAAAGTTTTTAAGAGAGCTGGAGCAATTTACGATGTTGCATTAAAGGCATGGAGTCACGCACTTTTTGTTGTTCGTTTAAATCAAAGTCTACCGTGATCAGACCTGCACCCTCTGCATGGATCATCTGCAGAAGCTGACCGCGACTGTTGGTGGCAGCTGCATGACCCCAAGTCTGACGTTTTTCACCATGCCAGCCTTGCTGGGCTGCACCAAGCACCGAGCATTGGGCATCCATAGCACGTGTTTGCAGCAAAAGCTGCCAGTGCATTTCACCGGTGGTATAGGTAAATGCAGAAGGTGCAGTTAAAAGATTTGCACCTTTGGCCCGCAGGTTTAAAGCCAGTTCCGGAAAGCGCAGGTCATAGCAGACCATTAAACCGATATTGCCAAAAGGGGTCTTTGCTACTACCACATCTGTACCAGGCTCAAAGAACTTGGATTCCTGATAACCACCAACTGCATCACCCACTTGTACATCAAACAGGTGAATTTTGTCATAACGCGCTTCAGTGCGTTCTGGACTAATACAAAGACTTACAGTACGTACCCGACCGTCTTCAATGACTGAGCCGTCTGGGCGATAGGGACAGGGTAAGGTCCCAGCCACAATCCAGGTTTCGTATTGATGGGCAAGCTGTTCAAGACGTTGCTGAATGGCTTCAAACTGGGCAGCAGTTTCACGCTGTTTTCCTGCGGCAAAACAGACAAAGTTTTCAGGGAACACAATAAGTTCAGCGCCATTGGCCTTACTTTGTTGAATTAAAGATTCAATCTCCATGAAATTGGCATTAATTTCATTTTGAGAATTCATTTGTACAACAGAAAGTAAAGTCATAGTGTCCTCTTGGAAGATGGTTATACCTTTTGTTCGGAAACTTTATCCAAACTATCTTGCTCTTTCTGTAACTGTTTGACTAAAGGTTCAAACATGTTCTTGTTACTTTGATTCAGCTTCATCAAGGTTTTATGCGCATCCAGAACAGTATTCAACATATTCTGATGGGTAATATGTTCTTCCATCAGGGCGCGTGTGCATACATTAGGATCGCCACAATAATTCAGGATTACAAACACTTGGCTCAGTCCCATACTGTTGGCCAGAGTAGTAATGTCAGAATTGGTAGAAAGCATAACAGCTTGAATATTATGTACTTGTTTGAGCTTTAGGCCTAGCTTTGCCAGAACACCCAGTACAGTACTGTCAATAAAAGTGGTTTCGGTTAAATCAACGATAGCGCCAACTACGTTGTCTTGCTGTTCAATTCTGTTCAGTAATTTGTCTAGACTAATACAAGACTGGGCACGCACTTCGCCGATAAGCTTAAAAATATGCGTTCCATTCAGACTTGCATATTCAACATGACCTGTTGACATATAAATGCCATTTGCAGAGAAGGATATTAAATTATCCCATAGGGTCCAGGGATACTCAAGTGGCTGAAAGTAGTAATCAAATTAAGTGCTTATAAAGTCTGTAAATATAGTATTAATTCACTCTTATAAAACTTAAAAAGGCGATATCGTCGGCCACATGTTCTGGTACCTGAAAAGACTGATGTTGTAAATGGTGTAATAATTGCGAGAATTGTTCATTTAATCCGCCATCAAAAGGCTCCAGTGCACCATCTGAACAAATAATAAAACGGGAATTGCGGCTTAATACCCATTCATTTTCCTCAACCTCAAGCTCTTCAGTCAGGCCTAAAGGGAAGCTGCTCGTAGCAAAAATTTTAGGTTCTTGATTGGGTTCAAATATAATGGGTGGCGGATAATGTCCGGCACTGGACCATTTCAATACGTGGGTTTCCAGATTGAGAATCCCAGCAATCATGGTGATGTGTTTTTCAATATTCTCCTGCATCAGCATTCCGTTAAGCTTCTTGATCAGCTCGCGCGGGGTTTTGGAGCGTCCATGAAAAGCAGCCATCCAGGAGGTCAGCAAACTGCTCGTCACTCCATGTCCCGACACATCGGCTAAATAGAAAATGACTTCTTTATCGCTAATTTTCCAATAATCATACCAATCTCCTGAAAGATAGGCAGAAGGCTGAAAATAGGTTTCGACCTTATAATTGTTTAGTTCAATCGCATTCGGTAACAATCTTTTTTGTAATTCTGCTGCAGAGGGAAGATCCCGGCTATCCTGGTTACGCTTGTATTGTGCGTCAATTTTTTGCAGCGCCAGATCTGGATTATCAGGAAGTTTATTCCAGATCCAGCCGGCTAAAGCTCCTTGTTCCCAAGCTTGAGCTAAAGCGGTACCTTCATTCTCTAAGGCCAGTACAATCGTAGGCAGATTCCATTTGTATTGCAGATAGTCATGCACATCTGCAATCGCGATAATTGTAGAGTCATAAAGTTCATGATCATCCAGATAGATCATCTGAACATGCGGAAGCGTATCAAGTACTTGATCTAAATAAGGAATATCACGAGTCGGTTGAATGAAGTACATAAAAAAGTGATTCAATCCCGGGATTGGTTATAAGAGCTACTATAACAAGCAAAAGATGGCTAGCGAAGAGATTTCACTAGCAATCATACATGAAACATAAACTTAAGGAGCGTCGGGGGAAGATTCAATAGTGTCCTCACTAAAAGGTACATCATCCGAATTTTCGTCTTCAAAATCATCTTCCAGGAATAGAGTATCCTGTTCTGTGCCTTTCTTTTCTGCAATCGTATAGTTGGTGCGTTGCAAATAAATATCGCGAATCTGTGCATAACGATCACCCGTCAGTACCCCTTCAACATCCAGTAGTTCCGACCGAGTATCAACCACACGCCAAAACTGGTCACTCCAGTAAAGACCGTCGTTATCTTCGAGAATATATTTTTGTGGGCGGGCCTGGCTATCTACAACGCTACCAATTACTCCACGAACAGAACTTGGACCTAAAAATGGCAGCATGATATATGGGCCGGAAGGCACCCCATAATAACCTAAAGTAATTCCAAACTTTTCATCTTCATGACTTAAGCCCAGACGACGTGCCGGGTCTGCCAGCCCTAAAGTAGTTAAGGTATTAATCGTGAAACGGCCCAAAGACTTGGCGGCACGAGCAGGACGACCCTGAATCAACTGGTTGACCACATTCCAGGGTTCACCTAGGTTACTGCGGAACTGGTTATAACTGCCGCGAACATCTTGAGGAACCTTTTCCACATATTGTACGGCTACAGGACGTAACACAGTGCGGTCAATTACATCATTAAACTGATAGATCTTTCGGTTTAATGGCTGAAAAGGATCTTTAACCTCTTCGGCCTGTGCTGCTCTAGCATCGACTTTCAATTGTGTCTGTAATTGTTGGGCTTTATTCGAGATTTTCGTTCTAAGCGGTGTTTTTGCAGGCTCGTCGTTTAGATTTTCCACATCGGTAGTCGTCTCAGCAAAAACCTGTGGGGTTATGGCTAAAGAAAATAAACATATAGAGAAGTAAATAGAACGATGCATAAAGTAACCTGAGGCCTTTTCTGGGTAAGTAGCACTACTTATTAGGATGAAAATAATAAACGTTATATTCACGAATAGACATCATTTAAGCAAATTTGTATAAAAAATGAATGAAAACACACGAAAAGATTAAAAAATATACATACAAGATGATTTTTTCAAAAATAGGGTTGCAAGCCTCCTGAAATGCTGTAGAATGCACATCCATCGGCGGTGATGAAGATTAAAACTTCTGATAAAACAGTGACTTAGTTAAGATTGATTGAGTT